>CALEOQ010000465.1 GCA_937910255.1 uncultured Caulobacteraceae bacterium
GAACGTGTTGGTGTAGTAGGGGGGGGGTGGGTGGGGGGAGGGGGGGGGGGGGTGGTGGGGGGTGGTTTTTTTTTTCAAGCAGAAGACGGCATACGAGATTACGACGTGACTGGAGTTCAGACGTGTGCTCTTCCGATCTGCCTCGCTGCAGACCCGCGCCGAGGACAAGGGCGACCACTATCTGGTCAACGGCCAGAAGATCTGGACCTCGGGCGCCAACCTCGCCGACTGGTGCTTCTGCCTGGTGCGCACCGACACCAGCAAGAAGCATGAGGGCATCTCCTTCCTGCTGATCGACATGAAGAGCCCGGGCGTCGAGGTTCGGCCCATCTTGCTGATCAATGGCGGCTCGCCCTTCTGCGAAACCTTCTTCACCGATGTGAAGGTCCCCAAGGACCAGCTGTTTGGCCCTCTGAACGGCGGCTGGACCGTGGCCAAGCGCCTGCTGCAGTTCGAGCGCGACAACATCTCGGCGGGCCTGGGCGGCGGCAATATCGGCGCGCCGACGGCGGTGATGAGCGTCGAGGACGCGGCCAAGACATATGTCGGCCTCGACGACACCGGCCGGATCGCCGACCACGACCTGCGCCGCCGGATCATCGAGCACCGGATGGAGGCCCGCGCCTTCCAGCTCACCGTCCGCCGGGCAGCCGACGAGGCCAAGTCCAACGCCGGGCCCAGCGCCGCCACCTCGATCATGAAATATGCCGGGGCCAAGATCGCCCAGGACCGCAACGAGCTGATGATCGAGGCCTTCGGCCATCAGGGCCTGGGCTGGTCGGGCGACGGCTATGACGAGAGCGAGCTCAACCTGGTCCGCGCCTGGCTGCGGTCCAAGGGCAATTCCATCGAGGGCGGAACCTCGGAAATCAATCTGAACGTGGTCTCCAAGCGGGTGCTCGGCCTGCCGGACCCCAAGTAAGCGGACGACTCCACGAACGCCGAACTTCATGCTATAATAAATGATAACATAATGATTTTTAGGGAGAATATTCATGGCTGACTTTGGCGGCGCCGATCTGGACGGTTTCCGGGCGCAGGCGCGCGAATGGCTTGAAGCCAATTTCCCCAAGTCTCTGGCCCATGATACCGAAGCCCAGACGCGGGCCATGGCCGGCGGCGCCGAACTCACCGGCGACATGGCGGTGTGGCGCGAGCGGATGGGCGAAAAGGGCTGGGGCGTCCCCACCTGGCCGGCCCAATACGGCGGCGGCGGCCTCTCGCCCCAGGAAGCCCGGGTGCTGAATCAGGAAATGGCCGCCATCGGCGCCTGGAACCCGATCGGCGGCATGGGCGTGGGCATGTTCGGCCCGACCCTGCTGGAATACGGCACCGAGGATCAGAAGAAGCAGTACATTCCCGACATCGTCACCGGGAAGGTGCGCTGGTGCCAGGGCTTCTCCGAGCCGGGCGCCGGCTCCGACCTCGCCTCGCTCTCGACCCGGGCCGAGGACAAGGGCGATCACTGGCTGGTCAACGGCCAGAAGATCTGGACCTCCGGCGGCCAGTGGGCGGACATGATCTTCTGCCTGGTGCGCACCGACACCACCAAGAAGCACGAGGGCATCTCCTTCGTGGTCTTCTCGATGCATCAGCCGGGCGTCGAGGTTCGCCCGATCCGCCTGATCGCCGGCTCCTCGCCGTTCTGCGAAACCTTCTTCACCGATGTGAAGGTGCCCAAGGAAAACCTGGTCGGCCCGCTGAACGGCGGCTGGACGGTGGCCAAGCGCCTGCTGCAGCATGAGCGCAGCGGCATGGGCGGCCGGGCCGGCGAAGGCGGCAAGCGCGAGGCGCTGGGCCTCATCGCCAAGAAGTATGTGGGCGAGGACGAACAAGGCCGGCTGGCCGATCTCGACCTGCGCACCCGCATCGTCATGAACGACATGGACCTGAAGGCCCTGCAGCAGACCGTCAAGCGCGCGGCCCTGGAAGCCAAGGGCAATTCCGGTCCCTCGGCGACCACCTCGATCATGAAGAACGCCAATATGAAGGTGGCGCAGGACCGGGCCGAACTGACCCTGGAGTTCATGGGTCATCAGGGCCTGGGCTGGGAAGGCGAGGACTTCACCGAGGAAGAACTGGCCGCCGTCCGCGGCTGGCTGGCTGGCAAGGCGGGCTCGATTTACGGCGGGTCCAATGAGGTGCAGAACAACATCATTTCCAAGCGCATCCTCGGCCTGCCGGACGCTGCGCCTTCGAAATGATTACAAGCGACTGATTTTAAAGGAGATATTTAATGGCTGATTTTGGCGGCTCTGATCTGGACGCCTTCCGCACGGAAGCGCGCGACTGGATCGAAGCCAACTTCCCCAAGTCCCTGAAGGGCAAGGGGGGCATGATGATGCGCGAGGAACGGTCCGAGCCCACGCCGGACATGGACGCCTGGCGCAAGGCCATGGGCGAAAAGGGTTGGGGCGTTCCCACCTGGCCGACCCAGTATGGCGGCGGCGGCCTGACCCCCGCGCACGGGCGCATCATCCAGCAGGAGCTGGGTCGCGTGGGGGCCTACAACCCCATCGGCGGCATGGGCGTCATGATGTTCGGCCCCACCCTGCTGGAATACGGCACCGAGGCCCAGAAGCAGCAGCACATCCCGCCGATCGTGAAGGGCGAACTGCAATGGTGCCAGGGCTTCTCCGAGCCGGGCGCCGGTTCCGACCTCGCCTCGCTGCAGACCCGCGCCGAGGACAAGGGCGACCATTACATCGTCAACGGCCAGAAGATCTGGACCTCGGGCGCCCAGTGGGCTCAGTGGTGCTTCTGCCTGGTGCGCACCGACACCACCAAGAAGCATGAAGGCATTTCCTTCGTGCTGTTCCCGATGGACGTCCCCGGCGTCGAAGTCCGTCCGATCCCGCTGATCGCTGGCAACTCGCCCTTCTGCGAGACCTTCCTGACCGACGTCCGCGTCGAAAAGGACCAGGTGGTCGGCCCGGTCAATGGCGGCTGGACGGTGGCCAAGCGCCTGCTGCAGCATGAGCGTTCGGGCCTGTCGGGCGCCGGCGGCGGCGGCGGCGGTCGTTCGCTGGTCAAGCTGGCCAAGGACTATGTGGGCGTCGACGAAGCCGGTCGCCTGTCGGACACCGACCTGCGCACCCGCGTGATCATGAACGAGATCGATGGTCGCGCCTTCCAGCTGACCGCCATGCGCGCCATGGCCGAATCCAAGGCCAATTCCGGGCCTTCGGCGGCCACCTCGATCATGAAGAATGCGGGCACCCGCTGGATGCAGGATCGCGCCGAACTGACCATCGAGCTCATGGGCCATCAGGGCCTGGGCTGGGAAGGCGACGACTTCACGCCTGAAGAGCTGGGCGCCGTGCGCTCCTGGCTGGGCGGCAAGGCGACGACCATCTATGGCGGTTCGCAGGAGGTGCAGAACAACATCATCTCCAAGCGCATCCTCGGCCTGCCCGACCCGAAATAAGCACTCATTCGAATTTTATAGGGATTACAATAAGATGGCCGTTCTCAACGAAGAACAGACAATGCTTCGCGACGCCGCGAAGAGCTGGGTGCAGGAAAAGTCCCCCGTCACCGCCTTCCGCAAGATGCGCGATAGCGGGGTCGAGCTGGGCTACGACGCCAACGCCTGGAACGAAATGGCCGAGATGGGCTGGGCCGGGGTGATCATTCCCGAGGAATACGGCGGCTCGGACTTCGGCTACCTCTCCATGGGCCTGATCCTGGAGGAAACCGGCCGCACCCTGACCGCGTCCCCGCTGCTGGCCTCTGGCCTGGCCGCGGCCTCGGCCCTGGTCCTGGGCGGCTCCGACGCCCAGAAGTCGGAATGGCTGCCGAAGATCGCCGGCGGTGAAGTCGTCGGCGCCCTGGCGATCGACGAAGGCGCCCATCACGCCCCGGAAAAGGTGGCCCTGAAGGCTGAGAAGTCCGGTTCGGGCTACAAGCTGTCGGGCTCCAAGTCCTTCGTGCTGGAAGGCATGGCCGCTGGCCTGCTGATCGTCTCGGCCCGCACCTCGGGCCAGCCGGGCGACACCGACGGGATCACCCTGTTCCTGGTCGCCGGCGACGCCAAGGGCGTGAGCCGCAAGCGTCTGCACCTGGCCGACAGCCGCGGCGCCGCCAACATCACCTTCGACGGCGTCGAAGTGGGTGAAGACGCCGTGCTGGGCGAAGTGGACAAGGGCCACGCCCTGCTGGAGAAGACCCTCGACCGCGCCCGCGCCGGCCTCTGCGCCGAAATGCTCGGCTCGGCCGTCCAGGCCTTCGAAATCACCCTCGACTACCTCAAGGTCCGGGTGCAGTTCGGTCAGGTCATCGGCTCCTTCCAGGCCCTGCAACATCGCGCGGCCAAGATGTTCACCGATCTCGAACTGGCCCGCTCGGCCGTCGAAGCCGCCCTTCAGGCGATCGACGCCGACACCCCGGACGTTCCGGAACTGGTCAGCCTGGCCAAGGCCAAGATGGGCGACGTCTTCCATCTGGTGTCCAACGAGATGGTCCAGATGCATGGCGGTATCGGCATGACCGACGCCCACGATGCGGGCTTCTACATGAAGCGCGCCCGTGCGGCCGAGGCGGCCTTTGGCAACCAGGGCTATCACCGCGACCGCTACGCCCGCATCCAGGGCTACTAAAACCTGTCGCCCCGGCTTCGGTCGGGAGACAGTTCGACCCCATGGACCCCCGGCTTCGCGGCCGGGGGTTTTCATTTGGGCTCAGGGTGGAGCCGCCTCGGCCTGCAGGCGGTCGATATGCTGGCGGATGTGGGCGGCCTCGGCCGGCGTGCGGGCCAGGGCGATAGCGCGGTCGAAGGCCTCCCGGGCCTCGACCTTCCGCTCCAGCGTGAGCAGCATGGCCCCCCTCACCCCATGGAAATGGAAATAGGCGTCGAGCCGGTGGGCCAGGGGTTCGATCAGGTCCAGCGCCGCGGCCGGCCCTTCGGTCTTCGACACCGCCACCGCCCGGTTAAGGGTCACCACCGGCGAGGGCATATGATGCTCCAGGGCCTGATAGAGGCCGGCGATCTGCGGCCAATCGGTGTCCTCGGGCCGGGGCGAACGGGCGTGCAGGGCGGCGATGGCCGCCTGGATCTGGTAGGGACCGGGCTGGCGATGGCGGATGGCCTTGTCGATCAGGGCCAGGCCCTCGGCGATCATCTTGCCGTTCCAGTGGGTGCGGTCCTGATCCTCCATGAGGACGATGGCCCCCTCGTCGTCGAAGCGGGCCTGGGCGCGGGCGTGCTGCAGAAGCATCAGGGCGGTCAGCCCCATGATCTCGGCCTCGGCGGGGAACAGGCGCAGCAACAGCCGCCCCAGGCGGATCGCCTCGTCGCACAGCCCGCTGCGCAGGGGCGCCTCGCCGCCGCTGGCGGAATAGCCCTCGTTGAACAGCAGGTAGACCATGGCCGCCACCGCCGCCAGGCGCTCGGCCCGCTCCACCGCGCCGGGCGTCTCGAAGGGCGTGCCGGCCTTGGCCACCTTGGCCTTGGCCCGGGTGATCCTCTGCTCTATGGCGCTCTCGCCCACCAGGAAGGCGCGGGCGATCTCGGCCACGCTCAGGCCACAGACGATCCGCAGGGCCAGCGCAATCTGTTGGGTGGCCGGCAGGTCGGGATGGCAGCAGATGAACAGCAGCCGCAGGACGTCGTCGCGATAGTCGGCCCCGTCCAGCCGCTCCACCAGATCGGCCTCGGCGTCCTCCAGGTCGGAGATCAGCACCTCCTGCGGCAGGGGCGCCTCGCGGGCCTTGCGGCGCACGCCGTCCAGGGCCGCATTGCGCCCGACGAAGATCAGCCAGGCTGTGGGGTCGCGGGGCGGCCCTTTTTCCGGCCAGTTGCGCAGGGCGCGCAGGCTCGCCTCCTGAAAGGCCTCTTCAGCGATGTCGAGGTCGCGGAAGTATCGCAGCAGGGCGGCCATGGCCTGGGGCCGCGCGGCCGCCAGGGCCCCGTCGATCCAGGCCAGGTCGCTCATTGTCCGGCGTCGGCCGGCAGGGCGCTGGAATGATAGACGCCGATGGGCCGCAGCTCATAGGCGCCGCCGGGATTGGCGCGGCCCAGGTCGCGGGCGATCTCGAGCGCCTGGTCCAGATCGTCGCAATCGACGATGTAGAAGCCCAGCAGCTGCTCCTTGGTCTCGGCGAAGGGGCCGTCCAGCACCAGCGGCGGATCGCTGTCCTTGCGCAGGGTGGTCGCCGCCGAGGTGGGCAGCAGGCGCGCCACCGGACCCAGTCGGCCCTCCGCCGCGAGCCTCTGGTGGACCACGTCCAGCTTCTCCATGACCGCATCGTCCTCGGCCTTGGACCAGCCGCCGACAATGGCTTCTGCGTGATAGCAAAGGATGGCGTAGAGCATGGGCGATCTTCCTGTTGATCCAAGGACGGGCGATTATGCCTTGGTCCGACAGGGCGTCAGGAGAAATTACGGGCTTTCCCTGTCGCGGGCGCCCGGCCGCCTCGCCAAGGCCCCGGATATTCGCTATCG
The DNA here is from genome assembly GCA_937910255.1 of uncultured Caulobacteraceae bacterium. Lineage (GTDB taxonomy): Bacteria > Pseudomonadota > Alphaproteobacteria > Caulobacterales > Caulobacteraceae > Phenylobacterium. The sequence continues at coordinate 6,443 of CALEOQ010000465.1, forward strand.
CAGCGCCCTGGACGTTTGGGGGCCGGCTTGGACCAGAATTCGCTTATCAGCGTCATCATCCTCGGGATCCTCGAGGGGATCACCGAATTCCTCCCCGTCTCGTCCACCGGCCACATGATCCTGGCGGGCGAACTGCTGGGGTTCAAGGGACCGGCCGAGACCACATTCAAGATCGTGGTCCAGCTCGGCGCCATCATGGCCATCCTGGTGGTCTATGCGCAGCGGTTCTGGAATGTCGGCATGGGCGTGCTGAAGGCCCAGCCTGACGACATCGCCTTCGCCCGCAACATCATCCTGGCGGTGCTGCCGGCCATGGTGATCGGCGTCTTCGCCTATGACGCCATCAAGGCCATGCTGGAATCCCCTGAGATCGTCGCCGTCTCCCTGGTGGTGGGCGGCGTCGCCATCCTGCTGATCGAGCGGTTCGCGCCGAAGGCCCGGATCATGAGCATCGAGACCCTGTCCTGGCGCAACGCCCTGCTGATCGGCCTCTTCCAGTGCATCGCCATGATTCCCGGCGTGTCCCGCTCGGGCGCAACCATCATGGGTTCGCTGCTGCTGGGGGTGGAGCGCAAGACGGCGGCGGAATTCACCTTCTTCCTGGCCGCCCCGACCATGGTGGCGGCCACCGCCTATGACCTTTACCAGTCCTGGGACCTGCTGAATTTCGAGGACTTCCTGGGCATCGCCATCGGCTTCACCATGGCCTTCCTGACCGCCCTGCTGGTGGTCAAGACCCTGGTGACCATCGTCGGCAAGTACGGCTTTGCGCCCTTCGCCTGGTACCGCATCGCCCTGGGCTCGGCGGCCCTGGCCTTCCTCTATCTCGCCTGACGCCGGGTCCGGGCCGGGGCCGGCCCGGAACCCCGGGCCTGAGCCGCGGGTTGCTTCTTCACAAGAGGAGGAGCCCTCATGAGCATCGACATCAGGGATTCGGCGACCATCGAACGTCGCCTGTGGAACGAGATCGAGAACCATCAGGTCGGCATGCTCGGCGTGGTCGGCGGCGAGGCCCACCACCTTCAGCCGATGACCGCCTTCGTCGAGTCCGGCGCCAAGCGCCTTTGGTTCTTCACCCGCCGAGACACCGATCTGGTGCGTGAAATCGGCGCCGGCCATCAGGCCATGTTCGTCCTTCAACAAAGGGACTTCCGCGCCTGCATTGGCGGGCGGCTCAGCGTCCGCCACGACCGCGATCGCATGGACCGCTACTGGAACGCCGTCGTGGCCGCCTGGTATCCGGAGGGCAAGGACGATCCGGCGCTAACCCTCCTCAGCCTCGACTGTGACGACGCCCAGGTCTGGGTGTCGGAGGCTGGCCCCATGCGCTTCGCGTGGGAAATAGCCAAGGCCAACGCCACGGGCCATGCGCCCGATCTCGGCGCCCGCGCCGAGGTTCGCTTCCACTGAGGGTCGCGAACGTCTCGAACATTAAAGGCCCCGGCGTCCGGGGCCTTTTTCTTTTGCGCCTGTTCAGGACCCAGCCCGAGGCGGCGTCGCCGCAGGAATAGAGCGCAAGAACCGCATCCGCGACAAGACATCGCAGGGACTCCTGCGTCGGCCATCCGACATATCTGCTTGTCGGTCACGCCTTCGATTTCTGAAATCATCGGTTTCTCTTGGATCTTTGAGCCGAGCACGTCTTTGAGTGTCGAGTCCTCGACAGTCTGCCTCGGTCTGGATCGATAACTTCTGGCTTCGCCCCTCGGGCGGCGTTTGATTCCCCGACGCAGAGGCAAATCCCCTGTTGCAGAATAGGCTCCTGGCCGCGCTCCCCTCCGGTGACGTCGCCCGTCTGTCGCCGCATCTGGTTCAGTTCGAGCTTGAGCGCGGCCGCACCCTTCATGAACCCGGCGACCGCATCGATCACGTCTACTTCCCCCTCGTGGGAGTCGTCTCCCTGATGACCCTGATGGAGAACGGGGCGGCCATCGAGTCGGCGATGATCGGACCGGAAGGCGCCGTGGGCCTGCCCGCCGCCATTCGCCAACGCACGGCGATCAGCCGGGCGGTGGTCCAGGGCAAGGGCCGGGCCCTGCGTCTGAGCGCCGCGATCCTGCACGACGTCTGGACGACCAGTCCGACGCTTCGAGACCTGGTGGACGCCCATGGCGAGGGGCTCTACGCCAATGTCACCCAGTCCGTGGCCTGTAACGCCCTGCATTCGGTTGAGGAGCGGTTCTGCCGCTGGATGCTGTCCTGCCATGACCGGGTGGAGGGCGACACCCTGGCCCTGACGCAGGAGTACCTGGCCGACATGCTGGGGGTTCAGCGCACGACGGTGACCGCTGTGGCCCGCAGCCTGCAGGACAAGGGCGCGATCCGCTACCGGCGGGGCCAGGTGGACATCATCGACCGGAGCCTGCTCGAGGCCGCGGCCTGTGAGTGCTACGGCGTCGTGCGCCGCAACTATGATCGTCTGCTGCCCGCGGCGGAACGCCCGGTCACATCGGAAACGTCAGCTGAGCCCTGACTCCGCCATTGGGCCCGCGCAGTAGAGCCAGCTCGCCCCGCACCTGTCCCGCCAGGCTCCGCGCCAGCCAGAGGCCGAATCGCTCCCGGCCTTCTGCGGCGGCCGGATCGAATCCTGGCCCCCCATCGGCCACAATCAGCCGCGCCATGCCGCCAGATTCCTGACGCAGGGTGATGCGGATCAGCCGCGCCTCGGCGCCGATCAGGCCGTGGGTCAGGGCGTTGCCGACGAGTTCGTTGGTGATCAGGGCGAGCGTCGAAGCCGCCTGGTCGCGGACCTTGAGGTTATCGACCTCCACCACGACCTCCACCGCCTGACCGGCCTGACGCCGGCGCCAGACCTGCGCCATTTCCTCCAGATAGGCGGAGAAATCCACGGTGTCGCCCGAGCGACGACGCTCCAGCGCGCCGAGGGCGCCGATCGCCTCGGCCATCCAGGTCATCTGCCGACGGGCTTCGAGGTCCGAGGTCTTCTGTCCCCGCATCCGCGCCAGGGTGGCGAGAAGCTGCAGGGTGTTTGCGGTGCGGTGGCGGACCTCGGAGGCCGCCTCCGCATCGCCCTCGCCCTCATGTGCCGACATCGCCGCCCCAACCTTTGCGCACAACCTTAGCGTCACTAAGCATGGCGCCCATGGTGAAGTTTGTCGCCTGCTCGACATAGAACCAGAATTCTGGACCCTTGCGTGACGCTGATCCTTTTGGCTCCGCATGGGTTAGGACCCTCAAGCAAGCTTGAGCCATGGCCCCACAGGTGTGACATGAACGACAGAACCGCCGGCCGGAAGATCGCCGTGATCGCTGCCGTGACCTTCGCGATCATGGTTCCGGCCCTGCAGGCCCTGACCGGCTGGGGCCAGACGGCGGCCGAGTTCTCCGATGACGGGAACCAGACGCTTCGGGCGGCGGGCTACGCCTTCTCGATCTGGGGCGTCATCTATGCGGGGCTGGCCCTCTATACGGTCTTCCAGGCGCTCCCTGGCCGCGCCGAACCCCATCTGATGGCCAGCGTGGGCTGGCCGTCAGCCGTGGCCAGCCTGGGCTGCGGCCTGTGGATCATCGCCTCGGCCGCCGACCTTGATTGGGCCACCGTGGTCATCATCCTGGTCTCAGCCGGCGCCATGACCTGGGGTCTGATCGTCGCCAGGGCGCGGGATCTCGGCCTGGTCGGCCTGTCCCGCTATCTGGTGGTCTGGCCCCTGGGGCTGCTGGCCGGCTGGCTGACGGTGGCGTCGGCGGTGAACATCCTGACGGTCCTTACGGCGCAAGGGGTGATCGATCCGGCGCAACCCCTGGCCCCCGCCCTGGCCGGTGTGGGGATCACGACGCTCATCGCCGCCCTCGTGGCCGAGCGCATGAAGGTCCCGACCTATGGCCTGGCGGTCGCCTGGGGTCTGGCCGCCGTGGGTGTCGCCGAGTGGGGCCCCAAACCCCTGGTGGGCGGCGCGGCCCATGTGGGCGCAGGCCTGATCCTTATCCTGACCGCCTGGCTCGCCCTCCGTCGCAAGCCGTTCTCGCCCTATGCAATCACCGATCGCTAGGGCGCGCACGGATAAGGGGGACCCGGTCAACGGATCAAAACGCGCTCAACGCTCCAGCCAAATGAAAACGCCCCCGGCCTCTGCAGGCCGGGGGCGTTCTCGTCGTGGCTATCGGTGCAGATCAGACGTCGGCGCCGCGGATCGGCGTCACAACGCCGCTGTCGCTAGCGCGGCGGTCGCTATCGGTCGCCCGCGGCTCACCGCTCACATCGGCGGCGAAGGAGCGCGGCTCCTGGTGACGCAGGCGCTCCTGGGCCACCTCGTCGCGGGTATAGGGCTGGGCGTCGTGGTCGAAGCTGGCCCAGCCGGCTTCGCGGTAGGCCGGACCCCGGACCGCGGCGTCGACGCCGCGTTGCTGCACCAGGATCTGTTCAATCCGCGCGTCGTCGTCCTTGGCCTTGACGCTGACCAGGGTGCCGCCCCGGCGAACGCCCTCGGCATAGACATTGGCGTCCTCGTCCGAATGGCCGGCTTCCTTCAGCGCGCCCAGCAGGCCGCCGGTGGCGCCGCCCGCCGCCGCGCCAACCACTGCGCCGACCGCTGTCGAGGCGAGCCAGCCGGCGGCGACCACGGGGCCGAGGCCCGGAATGGCCAGCATGCCGAGACCCGCCAGCAGACCGCCCGCGCCGCCGATCAGGCCGCCCGTCGTCGCGCCCTTGCCGGCGCCGTCGGCCACGTCGTTCTCGCCGTCGCCGTTACGGTCGCCCAGCGGGCCCGCATCGTCACCGGCGGCCGGGTGCTTGTGACCCGCGTGCCAGTTGTCGGCGTTGTTGGAGATGATGCTGATGCGGTCGTGGTCGACCCCGGCGCGCTCCAGATCGTCGATGGCGGCCAGGGCCTGGGTGTGGCTGTCAAACAGCCGAGTGATGGTCTTGGTCATAGGCTTAAACTCCGTAGGTCTGTGGGATGGCCGCGCGGCTACTGGGTGGTCACTTCGCCGCGGTAATCGACGGAGACCTGCACCGGCGCACCGGACTGCATGGCCGTGCCCTGCCAGAAGCCCTCGGCGTTCTGGGTCAGGGCGCCGACTTCGGTGTAGCCGGCCTCTTCGATGGCGCCGCGCGCCTGGTCTTCGGTGAACGAGTTGGCGCCTGGGGTCTGGCCCTCAGCGCCGGTGTTGGGATCGGTGTCGATCGCCGCGTTCCGAGGCGCCTCGGACGCCGAGACCACGGGCCCCTCGGTCTGATCGGTGTCGGCCTGATCATTGTTGCCGCAGGCGGCCAGCAGCGCCGCTGTGGCGGTCAGGGTCAGGATAGATTTCAACATGTGGTCGGCTCCCATTTGTGGGGAAGGAAGCCGCAAGAGCCACGGGTTGTTCCCGGGATCATTTTCGCCCCTGGGAGGAACCATTCGACGCGATGCCGCGCGCACGAAAAAGGGCCCGGGGTCGAACCCCGGGCCCTCCGTCTCGGCCGTGAACCGTCGGCTTAGCCGAACTGGTTCATGGTGTTGTGAGCGCCGCCAGCCTTCAGCGCGGCTTCGCCGGCGAAGTACTCCTTGTGATCGTCACCGATGTCCGAACCGGACATGTTCTGGTGCTTCACGCAGGCGATGCCCTGGCGGATTTCCTCACGCTGCACCTGCTTGACGTAGCCGAGCATGGCTTCGTCGCCGAAGTAGCGCTTGGCCAGGTTGTCGGTGGACAGGGCGGCGGTGTGATAGGTCGGCAGGGTGATCAGGTGGTGGAAGATGCCGGCCCGCTTGGCGCCGTCGGCCTGGAAGGTGCGGATCTTCTCATCGGCTTCGATCGCCAGCTCGGAGGCGTCGTAGTCGATGCTCATCAGCTTGTCGCGGTCATAGGCCGAGACGTCCTTACCGGCCGCCTTGTACGCGTCATAGACCTGCTGGCGGAAGTTCAGGGTCCAGTTGAACGACGGGCTGTTGTTGTAGACCAGCTTGGCGTTCGGGATGACTTCGCGAACCTTGTCCATCATCGAGGCGATCTGCTCGACGTGCGGCTTCTCGGTTTCGATCCAGAGGAGATCGGCGCCGTTCTGCAGCGAGGTGATGGAGTCCAGGACGCAGCGGTCGGCGCCGGTGCCTTCGCGGAACTGGAACAGGTTGGACGGCAGGCGCTTGGGACGCAGCAGCTTGCCATTGCGGCTGATGATGACGTCGCCATTGCCGACCTGCGAGGCGTCAACCTCGTCGCAATCCAGGAAGCTGTTGTACTGGTCGCCCAGATCGCCGGCTTCGTGGCTGACGGCGATCTGCTTGGTCAGGCCAGCGCCGAGCGAGTCGGTGCGGGTGACGATGATGCCGTCGTCCACGCCCAGCTCGAGGAAGGCGTAGCGGCAGGCGCGGATCTTCTGGATGAAGTCCTCGTGCGGCACGGTGACCTTGCCGTCCTGGTGGCCGCACTGCTTTTCGTCGGAGACCTGGTTTTCGATCTGCAGGGCGCAGGCGCCGGCTTCGATCATCTTCTTGGCCAGCAGATAGGTCGCCTCGGCGTTGCCGAAGCCCGCATCGATGTCGGCGATGATCGGAACCACGTGGGTCTGATAGTTGTCGACGGCGTCCAGAAGGGTCTTTTCCTTGGCCTTGTCGCCAGCGGCGCGGGCGGCGTCGATGTCGCGGAACATCATGCCCAGCTCACGGGCGTCAGCCTGGCGCAGGAAGGTGTAGAGCTCTTCGATCAGGGCCGGGACCGAGGTCTTCTCATGCATCGACTGGTCGGGCAGCGGACCGAAGTCCGAGCGCAGAGCCGCGACCATCCAGCCCGACAGATAGAGGTAGCGACGGTCGGTGTTGCCGAAGTGCTTCTTGATCGAGATCATCTTCTGCTGGCCGATGAAGCCGTGCCAGCAGCCGAGCGACTGGGTGTACTTGGACGAGTCGGCGTCATAGGCCTCCATGTCCTTGCGCATGATCGCCGCGGTGTAGCGGGCGATGTCCAGGCCGGTCTGGAACCGGTTCTGCAGACGCATGCGGGCCACGGATTCCGGGTTGATCCCGTCCCAGGTCCCGTTCTTGCTCTGGATGAGCTCACCCATCTTGGTGATGTGATCTTGGTAGGCCATTACGCTTCTCCTCGAAATCCGCCGGGGATTTGAGGGCGCTCCTACAGGGGATGACCGCCGGGGCGGAACCCCCTGTGAAGTTGGGATGTCAAACTTTACAGAATTTGCTTGTAAGGTTGTAAGGACGCCTACGTCGCGCTAGACGATCGGCATGTCCACCGAACGCCGCCTCTATGTGGGCGCCAATCTGCGACGGATGCGCCGGGACCTGGGCCTGACCCAGGCCGACATGGCGTCTGACCTGGAGGTTTCGGCCTCCTACATCGCGCTGCTGGAACGCAACCATCGCCCGCTCAGCGCCGAGATGCTGCTGCGCCTGGCCCAGACCTATCGCATCGACGTGGCCGCCCTGGCCGGCAACGCCGATTCCGACGACGCCGCCCGGCTGCAGGCGGTGCTGAGGGATCCGATGTTCGCCGACATCGATCTGCCGTCCCTTGAGACCGCTGACGCCGCGACCAACTTTCCCGGCGTCACCGAGGCCCTGCTGCGCCTCTATACGGCGTACCAGGAAGAACAGCTCGCGCTGGCCGACCGCACCGCCGAGGCCCACGCCACCGGCGCCGGCAGCGCCGTCGAAGCGCCCGATCCCGTGGCGGAGTCCCGTCGGTTCCTGGCGGCGCGGCGCAACAACTTCCCGAGCCTCGACGACGCCGCCGAGCGGCTGGCCCAGAACGTCGCCAGCCATGAGGGCCTGACCGGCTATCTGAAGGCCCGACACGGCCTGCGGGTGCGCCGCCTGCCGGCCAGTGTGATGGTGGGTTCGGTCCGGAGGCTCGACCAGCACCGCAAGGAAATCCTGCTGGACGACTCCCTGGACACCGCCAGCCAGACCTTCCAGCTTGCCCTGCAACTGGCCTATCTGGAGATGCGCCCCGAGGTGGCCGCCGTGCTCGCCGAGGGCGCCTTCGCCACCGAGAGCGGCGAGCGCCTGACGAGAAGGGCCCTGGCCAGCTATGCGGCCGCCGCCATCCTCATGCCCTATACCGCCTTCGCCCGGGCGGTGGAGGCGCGGCGCTATGACGTCGAGGCCCTGGCCCGGCAGTTCGCCGCCAGCTTCGAGCAGACCGCCCACCGGATGACCACCCTGCAGAAGCCAGGCCAGGAGCGGGTGCCGTTCTTCTTCATCCGCGTGGATGAGGCGGGCAATGTCTCCAAGCGCCTGGACGGGGCGGGGTTTCCCTTCGCCCGCCACGGGGGCGGCTGTCCCCTGTGGTCCGTGCACCACGCCTTCCGCACCCCCCGGCAGATCGTCACCCAGTGGCTAGAGCTGCCCGACGGCCAGCGCTTCTTCTCCATCGCCCGCACGGTCAGCGCCGGCGGCGGGGCCTATGGCGCCCAGCGGGTCGAACGGGCCATCGCCCTGGGGTGCGCGGCCGAACACGCTGACCGGCTGATCTATACCCAAGCCCGCCCAGGCCCGGAGACGGCCACCCCCATCGGCGTCACCTGCCGGCTCTGCCACCGAACCGACTGCACCGCCCGCTCAGCCCCGCCGATCGGCCGCCAGATCCTGGTGGACGATATCCGGCGGACCAGCGCCCCCTTCGGATTTTCCGACAACTAAGGCGCAGGGGCGACGCCTTCCCCAGGATGGGCGGTCGGCTGCAAGGTTTTGCGTCGAGACGCCCTCGCCTGCGCAAACTTCATCCTGCAATCTCCAGGGGCGGCCGGCAGGCAGGTGCGCGCCGACAGCTCCCCTCCATCGCGATAGGGGCTTCAAAGCGACGCGCTTCCGTGCAGTAAAGCGGCCGAGCAAGGACGTCGCCATAGCGTGGCGGCGTCGAGAACGCCTTATCGAGAGCCCGGTTACGCGCATGGACATCAGCAACACCCTTTCGGTCGACGATCTTCTGCACGCCTTTGTCGAAGGCGAGCTGCTGCCGGGCACGGGCGTAGAGCCGAAAGCCTTCTGGGCGGCGCTGGAGACCATCCTGGCCGACTTCACCCCGCGCAACGCCGAGCTGCTCCAGCGTCGGGACGAGCTGCAGACCACGATCGACGCCTGGTGGCGCGAGCGCCGCGGCCAGGATGTCAGCGTCTCCGAACAGACCGCCTTCCTGCGCGAGATCGGCTATCTCCTGCCCGCCCCGCCGGCCTTCAAGATCGACACCCAGAACGTCGATCCCGAGATCGCCAAGCTCGCCGGGCCGCAGCTCGTCGTGCCGGTGTCCAATGCCCGCTACGCCCTGAACGCCGCCAATGCGCGATGGGGCAGCCTCTACGACGCCCTCTACGGCACCGACGCCCTGGAGCCGCCGACCGGCGGCAAGGGCTATGATCCCGAGCGCGGCGGCAAGGTGATCGCCTATGCCCGCCAGCTGCTGGATCAGGTCGCCCCGCTATCGAGCGGCTCCCACGCCGACGCCGCCGGCTACGCCATCAAGGGCCAGGATCTGGTGGTCCGCCTGAAGGACGGGACCGAGGCCAGCCTCGCCACCGAGGGCCAGCTGGCCGGCTGGCGCGGGTCGAAGGACGCCCCGGACGGCGTGCTGCTGCGCCACAACGGCCTGCACCTGGAGATCCTGGTCGACCGGTCGAGCAATATCGGCAAGGACGACCCGGCAGGCGTCGCCGACGTGCTGGTGGAAGCCGCCCTGACCGCCATCCAGGACTGCGAGGACTCCGTCGCCGCGGTGGACGCCGAGGACAAGACGGGCGTCTATCGCAACTGGCTGGGCCTGATGCGCGGCGACCTGGAGGCGAGCTTCCCCAAGGGCGGCCGCACCGAGACCCGCCGACTGGAAGCCGACCGGGTCTATACCGCTCCGGACGGCTCGGATCTGACCCTGCGCGGCCGCAGCCTGCTGCTGGTGCGCAATGTCGGCCACCACATGACCACCGACATGGTGCGCTTCGATGGCCAGGACGCCTTCGAGACCGCCGTCGACGCCCTGATCACCGTGGCTGCGGCCCTGCACGACCTGAAAGGACAGAAGGCCAACAGCCCGGCCGGCTCCATCTATGTGGTGAAGCCCAAGATGCATGGGCCCGACGAGGTGGCGCTGGCCGTGCGCCTGTTCGACCTGGTCGAGGACGCGCTGGGCATTCCCCGCAACACGGTGAAGATCGGCGTCATGGACGAGGAGCGCCGCACCAGCGCCAACCTGAAGGCCTGCATCCATGCGGCCCGCGAGCGGATCGTGTTCATCAACACCGGCTTCCTCGACCGCACCGGCGATGAGATCCACACCGCCATGGAAGCTGGCCCCATGGTCCGCAAGGACGCCATGAAGGCCGAGCCCTGGCTGCCGGCCTATGAGAAGCGGAATGTGGAGATCGGCCTGGCCACCGGCTTCATCGGCCGCGCCCAGATCGGCAAGGGCATGTGGGCTGCGCCCGACATGATGAAGGACATGCTGGCCGCCAAGATCGGCCACCCCAAGGCCGGCGCCAACACCGCCTGGGTCCCCTCGCCCACCGCCGCGGTTCTGCACGCCCTGCACTACCATCAGGTGGATGTGGCCGCCCTGCAGGCCTCGATGGACGCCACCGAGCCCACGGGGCTTGAGGATCTGCTGACCGTGCCGCTGGCCAAGTCCAACTGGAACGCCGCCGATGTGGCCCAGGAACTGAATAACAACGTCCAGGGCATCCTCGGCTATGTGGTGCGCTGGATCGACCATGGGGTCGGCTGCTCCAAGGTGCCGGACATTCACGATGTCGGGCTGATGGAGGACCGGGCGACCCTGCGGATCTCCAGCCAGCACATCGCCAACTGGCTGCACCATGGCGTCTGCACCGAGGCCCAGGTGCGCGAGACCTTCGCCCGCATGGCCAAGGTGGTCGACGGCCAGAACGCTGGCGACGCCCTCTATCAGCCGATGAGCCCCGACCTCGACTCCAGCGTCGCCTACCAGGCCGCCCTGGAGCTGGTGTTCGAAGGCCGCGTCCAGCCCAACGGCTATACCGAGCACATCCTCACCCGCCGTCGGCGCGAGCGTAAGGCCCAGGCCGGGGCCTGATCCGGCGTCCCGCCCCTTCGGGGCTGGGGTTTGACCGGCGTCATGGCGGGACCGCCGCAGGCGGCGTCCTCTCAGGTCCGCGAACCTGGAGACGCCGTCCTTGCGCCCGCTGACCATAGGCCTGCTCGCCGCTCTGTCCCTGGCCGTCCTGGCCGGCCTTCTAGGCGCGCTCGCCTATCATCGCGACATGGCCCTCGCGCGCGCCGCCCTGGTTGGGCGCAGCCAGGTGGTCGAGACCGACTTCGGACCGGTGGAATACGCCGAGGCTGGCCAGGGCCCCGCCGTCCTGATCATCCACGGCAGCGGCGGCGGCTTTGATCAGGGCCTGGCCTTTTCCGAGCCCCTGAATGGCGTGCGGCGGATCGCGCCCTCGCGGTTCGGCTATCTGCAAAGCCCAATGCCGGCGAACGCCACCCCGGACATGCAGGCCGACGCCCTGGCCGAGCTGCTGAGCGAACTCGGCGTGGATCAGGTGGTGATTCTCGGGGGCTCGGCCGGCGCCCTGTCGGCGACCCAGCTGGCGCTCCGCCATCCCGAGCTCTGCCAGGGCCTGGTTCTGGTCGCGCCGGCCCTCTATGCGCCAGACCGGCCGCCGGGCGCCCGGGCGCCGGCCCCGCCCCTGGTCGACGCCCTCATCCGGGGCGCCCTGGGCTCGGACCTGGTCTTCTGGCTGGGGATGAAGACCTCCCCGGACCTCATGACCCGTACGGTCCTGGGGACCGATCCAGCCCTGCTGGCCAGGACCACGGCCTCAGAGCGCCGTCGGGCGCGGGAGGTCCTGTTCCACATCCTGCCGATCAGCCGGCGACGGGACGGCCTGATCATGGATGGGGCGACCTCGGGCGCGCCGCCGCCCTACGACCTGGCCCAGATCGCCTGTCCTGTGCTGGCCATCGCCGCCCGCGACGACCTCTATGGAACCGATCGCGCCGCCGCCCACGTGGCCCGAACCGCGCCTGACGCCGAGCTGCTGATGTTCGCCGACGGCGGCCACCTCTGGATTGGCCACGACCAGGCCCTATGGGCGGCGGTCGCGGCCTTCATTCAGGCCCTGCCCCAGGATGGCTAGAGAGGATGGCTAGAGATGGCTAGGGGCAGCGACGGCGCACAAGCCCGGCGGCGCCGTCACTCACATCGGTCAGGGTCTGGCCGTCGTCGGACAGCTGGAACACGCGGCTGTCAGCCCAGGTCTCGCCTTCGCCGCGCATCATGGCCTCGATGGCCAGGCGGTTGTCGGCCTGGAGCCGTGTGGCGCTAATCTCGCCCTGGCTTTCGTAGAACTGGATGGTGTCGGCGCCGATGACCAGCCGGGACTCATGGGCGCCCCCGCCGCAGGCGGAGAGGTCAGTGTTCCATTCCCCCTGGAAGGCGGCCGGCGTGGTGGTGGAGACGGCCCGGGCTTCAGGCTGCGCCTGGGTCTCCGGCGCTGGAGCCGCATCCGTGGGCGGCTGCGCCGGCTCGCCGGGCGAGCAGGCGGCCAGCAACAGGGGCAGGGCGAGGGCGGCGGAGAGGATGGGACGCATGGGAGACCTTCCGTTCAGAATCGACAACGGCAGGACAACGCCGGGCCTCGGCTTGGGGTCCTGCCTCTGAGCCTCTCAGCGCCAGGCGAAGACCGGCTGGTCGAGATCGGCGACGCGGGTGATCCGCCCCGCGACCAGCTCGCGCAGCTGATAGACCAGGGCGGCGGTGGGGGCGTGCAGGTGCTGGTCGCCGATCCGCATGCGGATCACCGGCCGCGGGCTTTCCGGAATCGTCTCGAAGCTGACCGCGGTTTCGTCGCCGATATGGTCCAGGCGTATGCGGTGGGCCGAAGCCACCTCCGCCGGGTTCGGCCGCAACTCGCAGGCGCCGTCCAGCCAGGCCACCACCGGGCTGATCACATAGCCCGACCGGGTGGGGTAGTCGTCCAGCACGCCGAGGATCTCCGAGGCCGGCAGGGAGACGCCCAGCTCTTCCTCCAGCTCCCGGAGCGCCGCCTGTTCCAGGGTCTCACCAGGATCGCAGCGTCCGCCCGGCAGGGCCCACTGGCCCGCATGGGCCCGCATGGCCGCAGCTCGGAAGAGCGTCGTGTCGGGAACGAGTGTAGAGCTCGGGGGTGGCCGTATCCTGAAAAAAAAAAAAAGACCACCACACACCGCTCATGCTCCGGTAGCAGTCACCCTC
>CALEOQ010000466.1 GCA_937910255.1 uncultured Caulobacteraceae bacterium
CGTTGCTCTGTGTCGGGAGTCCTGTCGCATCATGTCGCTGTTTTTTTTTTTTAATGATACGGCGACCACCGAGATCTACACTCTTTCCCTACACGACGCTCTTCCGATCTTTGACCAGGTTCGACCGCGCGTCTTGCGGCTTCCACCACTCGATCGCCCACGGCCAGAACCCAACAGGGTCATAGGCCATAAACCTGGGCGTCACAGAGAGGTAGGCGCTGAAGGCGTAGGCGGCTGCTGCTGCGGCCATTTCCCCCTGGCGGTGCGCGTCGTCATGCGCCGTCGTGAAGCCCTCGACCTCGACCTGTCGGCGGCGCTCTGCTGCGATCTCCCCGATCGCACCTTCGAGCGCGTCGCCATGGAACGGTCGCCAACCAACGACCGTCCCGTGGCCCTCGGTGAAGCAGTCTTGCGACCAGTTCCAGCCGACGAACTGCCACTCATCCTCGCCAGTGTCGTCGAAGCTGTTGAAGCCAACCGTCCAGGCCTGCCCGTCGGTGTCCGCGAAAGAGGTGTGCGGCCAGATGAAGCTGTCGTCGGCGGCCTTCGCGATGCCGGCTGCGTTCGCCTCATGGCTGTAGTCCACCAGCAGGCGAAGCATCGTGCCGTCGCGCGGCGCGAGGGCGACCGGAAGCGCGGTGGGGCCCGCCGCCCCGGCGGAGGTGGCCTCCAGAAGGGGCCTCAGGATCTGCGCCAGCGTGGCGGCCAACACCCAATCGCTCTGGACCGCAAGGCGTGGATCCTCGGCCGTGGGCAGGCCTGCCGCCCATTTGAATCCCCAGCGCGGATAGCGGCGCTGCAGCTCCTGAGTGACGACCTCGGCCGCCGCCTTCTGTTCATGGGTAAGGGACATCGTTCAGCGCTCCTCTTGGCGCAGGGCGGCCTGCAGGGCTTTCCAGCCGTGGCCGTTCAGGAAGGCCCAGCCGAGGCTGGTGGTGGTTTCGCCGATGGGGTCGGTGGCCAGGATGGCGACGCCGGGGGTGGCGCTGGGTCGGCCGGCCAAGTGGAGCGGCCGGTCGCTGAGCTGGATCGTCCGGCCGGCGCGGCGGCGGTGGATCGACCGGGCCAGGTCGGCCAGGGTCGCGAAGGCGAAGGGCTTGGCATGGGCCTCGACGATCAGAGCATAGCGGACCTCGGCAGGAAGGCGGGGTTGTAGGGCGTCCTGGCGGGCGGCCTCGGCCGTGCCCGGGGTCGGGCTGGTCCGCGCGAAGGTGCGCCAGGGCAGGCCTGGCTGGCCGATGCGGGCGGCCAGGGTAGCGACGTCGGCGGGGCGGGCGGCGGTCATTGGCCGCCCCCGATGATCAGTTGGGCCGGTCCCAGGTCCAGACGCGGCGGGTTGGCGTGATAGGTGGCGATGTAGTTCGGGCCATCCTTGGCGCAGGCGAAGAAGAGGGGGCCTTCATCCGCGTCGATGCAGTCTGTGGCGTTCTCCAGGGTGTCGGCGGAATACTCCGCATCCCAGCCCTGGGAGCCCTCGAAGTGGCGGAGGAAGAACACCTCCGTCCCCTCCGGGATGGGCGCGACCGCGACCCAGGCCTGCCCGTTATGCTCGACGCGAATGTCGCCGAGGATTTCGAGGGTCGAGACCTTGAAGGTCGCGCCGTCTTCGTCCGGCAGTCCCCGGTACCACTTAGGATCGGGCTTGCTCAGCCATTCGGCCCAGGCCTCCAGGGTGGGGGCGCAGGGGATCACCTCGTCGGTGTAGTCGTCGAGGTAGTAGTTGATCTGGGTCATCGGGCCTGGATCCACAGGAGGACGCCGGCGACGCCGGCCATGAAGGGGAGAAGGGCGAACAGGGCGACCAGCAGGGCCGGGCCGTTGAAGGCGCGGCGGCTGTCGCGCGGGGGGCGGGAAGGGGTGCGCCATGGATCACGCCCCCTCGGTTTCGAGGTCGGCGACGGCGGGGCTCAAGGGCGACAGGGCGATCAATCCCTGGATTGCGTGCAAGGTGACGGTGCGGGGCTGGCCGACGTTGCGGCCCGTCTTGAGGCTGACCTGCTGGGCGCGGAAGTTGGGGGTGACGACCGGATAGGCCCCGCTGGTTTTGCCCGTGGTCTCCAGCAGGCGGTAACCGCTGGCCGCCCCGCCGATACTGACCACGTCGCCGGCCCGCAGGGCGAAGAGCAGCGGGTCGTCCTCAGACGTGTCCCGGGGCTCTTCGCGATCGATCGGCGAGCCAAAGGCGACATTGCGCAGGGTGACGTCCGCATCGCCGCCGTCCAGCTTGTCCAGGGCCGCCAGGGCCAGAATGGCGTCGAGGGTCCGGCCCTGCGCCACCGCCGCGATGGCGTCGGATGCGAGCTGGGTGGGCGATTGGCGGTTCCAGCGGTCAGCCTGTCCCTGTGTGGACTCAAGTCGCTCGCGAAGCCCGTAGATCAGCTCCCCGATGAGGTCGCCGTCGTCGATCTGATCATCTGATTGAAGGTCAGGCTCGGCCAGGGGCAGGGGCTGGTCTTCGGGTTCTGGCTCCGGTTCGGGCGCGGCCTCTTCAGCGCCCGCTGCAGCCGTGGCGGGCGTGTTCAGCCAGGGGGTGAGGTAGCCTTCGGGTCCGGCTTCGCCCTCCACCTGGTCCTGCGTCCACTCCATGTCGTCGACGGTGACGCCATCGGGATAGTTCTCGGCGATCCAGATCGGAAGGGCCCACGGCTGAACTCCAGTCACGTCGTAATCTCGGTTGCCGTCTTCTGCTTGAAACAAAAAACAACAACCACGCACTGCCGCGCCAGAACGTACC
>CALEOQ010000467.1 GCA_937910255.1 uncultured Caulobacteraceae bacterium
GACAGTAACAGGGGTACAGCGCGGAGTTCGAGAGGTTGCTCACACGAGGCGCTTCCGACGTGTAACTAGTATTCTTTTTTTCATATTTTTTTTTTTAATGATACGGCGACCAACGAGATCTCCACTCTTTCCCTACACGACGCTCTTCCGATCTCCAGTCGCGGGTGAGGGCGAAGGCCACGGCCACCGCCACCGTCAGGTGCATCAGACCATAGGTGATCGTCTTCAGCAGCACGCGGTTCATGACCTCCGCCCCTCGATCACTTTGCGACCGGCGTGGTGGAGCCGGCCCCGGGACCCGCGCCCAGATCAGCGCCGGTGATCGGGTCGCCATCGGGGGCCGACTCGGTGCGCTTGGCCAGGTTGGCCAGCACCTTGGTGTCCTTGGCCGGCAGCTTGACCGAGGCCAGCCCGTCGCCGCCATCGACCGCAGCCTGGTCTTCACGCTCGCTGACCACCTGCCAGTTATCGCCGGAGTTCCACGGACCCGAGGCGTCGCCGTCGCCCTGGGACATGTTGTAATAGACGTCGGCGAACTTGGGATCAGCTGGCAGCTTGCCCGTGGGGAAGTTGGGCTCAATGGCGTAGAGCGCCTTCTCGAACGACTTCTGGTGGGCGACCTCGCGGGTCATCAGGAATCCGAGGGCGTCCTTGATGCCCGGATCGTCTGTAATGTTGATCAGCCGCTCATAGATGATCTTGGCCCGGCTTTCGGCGGCGATGTTGGATCGCAGGTCGGCCGTCGGTTCGCCACGGCTGTCGACATAGGCCGCGGTCCACGGCACCCCCGACGAGTTGGTCAGGGCGGGGCCGCCGCCATAGAGCAGGGCCTGGGTGTGGCTGTCGCCGCCTCGGGTCAGGGACATGTAGAGATCGGCTTCCGACAGGGCGGCCTCGGCCAATTGACCTTTGGCGCCCTTGTTGAGCATAGCGACGATGCTGCCGATAACCTCCAGGTGGCTCAGCTCCTCGGTCGCGATATCAAGTAAAAGATCCTTGCGACCTGGATCTTCTTCGGCCAGTCCCTGAGTAAAATATCGCATTGCAGCGGCAAGTTCACCATCCGGACCGCCGAACTGTTCCAGCAGCAGGCTGGCCAGCACTGGATTTGGCTCAGATACACGCACTGTGTACTGAAGTCTCTTGTTATGCATGAACATGGTCATTCCTTTGAAGCACGCCAAACTAGCGACCTGGTGACCTAAGGCGTCCGAATGCCATGAGTTCCTATAGTGAAGGCTCAAATATTATAATTCGCGAGAAGTGTCGACAATCAGACTGTCGAGTAAGTCGGGATTACAACAGAGCGTCCTCTCGGCGGGGATCTCGGCCGCTGAACGTGACGGCTCCGTGAAGTTTGAATGAAACTCGCTGTCACACACTGAGGGGTTGCTCGGCCCTGTCGTTGAGGGGGCGGGGGGCAAGGGCCGGACGCGCATGTCCGGTTCCCCGCCGTCGCAACATCGACACGCGGAGAAATTCAGTGAACGGAATGAATCACCACCTCGGCCCGGGCCGCGGGCGCCGCGCCGTCTGGCTGATGACCAGCTGCGCCGCCATCGGCTTGCTCAGCGCCACCGGCGTTCAGGCCCAGACCCAGAATGAAGCCACCGAGGTCGGCGAACTCGTCGTTACGGGCAGCTATCAGCGCAGCCTTCAGCAGGCGGTGGATCTGAAGCGCGAAAACGTCGGCTTCTCCGACTCTATCGTCGCCACCGATGTCGCCAACTTCCCCGAGCAGAACCTGGCCGAAGCGCTGCAGCGCATGCCCGGCGTGACGATCGAGCGGAACAAGGGACTCGGCACCCGCGTCATGGTCCGCGGCCTGCCCAGCGAGTTCACCTTCGTCACCATCAACGACCTGGCGACGGCCTCGGGCAGCGGCGGCCGCGACGTCGAGTTCGACATCTTCGCCTCGGAAATCATCCAGCAGGTCACCGTCCAGAAGTCGCCCACCGCGGCCGATGAGGAAGGCGGCATCGCCGGCTCGATCAACATCTCCACGGCCCGCCCGTTCGACTATGACGGCCCGCGCCTGGTGGGCTCGGTGGAAGGCGCCTACAACTCCATCTCCGAAGAGATCGACCCCAAGCTGTCCTTCCTGGCGAGCAACACCTGGGGCGATTTCGGCGCGCTGGTCTCGGTCTCCACGGCCAAGCGGACCAACCGCACCGACTCTAACTCCGGCATCAATTTCCGTCCGGCCTTCCGCTTCCTGGAAGCTTCGGGCACGCGGGGGACCCAGGCCCAGAGCGTGCTGGCCCGGGACGCCGGCGTGATCGTCACTGACCGGTCGGACCGGGACCAGACGAGCCGCATCATCTTCCAGGACAAGGTCGGCGACCGGGTCTATCTGAACGAGCAGGACCAGTGGGGCGCGACCCTGTCGCTGCAGTACCGGCCGTCTTCAAACTTCAGCCTGGCCTTCGACGGCATGATCGGCGGCTATGACTCCACCGAGGACGAATACGACGCCGCGGCCTATTCGGCCTCCAGCCGCAGCACCTTCGAAACCATCCACGAATATGACGACACCACGCTCGCCGACTACGGCATGGTGGTCCTGCGCGACGTCTCCTACACCGCCACCCAGCACGAGTTCCTGAGCAAGGAGCGGATCAGCAAGACCGACTATTCGCAGTTCGGGGCTGAGCTGAACTGGAACGGCGACAATTGGGACTTCAATGCGCTGGCCGGCTATTCCGGCGCGGAAAAGACCATCGACTTCGCCAATCTGAAGCATGTGGCCTATGCGCCCTCGCGCACCCGCTGGACGGCCGATGGCGGCGAGACGATCCTGAGCGCCAACCCGGCCTCGATCGACATGTACAACTCGCCGACGAGCTACCTGTTCGAGGCCTATGAGACCAATCTCGAGGCGATCACCGACGACAAGTACGCCGCCCAGGCCGACTTCACCCGCCACTTCGATTTCGCAGCCTTCCCGGCGCTCAGCAGCATCCAGGTGGGCGCCCGCTATACCGACAAGTCCAAGGAGCGCCAGTACGGCTCCCTGAACATCCAGGGTCCCGGCCCGGGCGACTCGTCCTGGGCCAACAAGCGCACCCTGGCCGACAGCGTTCTGACGCCCATCGGCGACCTCGTGCCCGGCGGCGACTACAGC
This sequence comes from uncultured Caulobacteraceae bacterium, assembly GCA_937910255.1. Taxonomy (GTDB): domain Bacteria; phylum Pseudomonadota; class Alphaproteobacteria; order Caulobacterales; family Caulobacteraceae; genus Phenylobacterium. The sequence continues at coordinate 3,125 of CALEOQ010000467.1, forward strand.
GTCCGCGACCTGACCTGGAGCCAGATCTCCAACGCCTATGCCCGCGACACCTTCCGCTACGCCGGCTTCGTCACCCCCTTTGACGACGGCCAGTACTACGAGGTCACCGAAGAGACCCTCAGCCTCTACGCCATGGCCGATTTCGATTTCGAGATCGCCCGCGTGCCGGTGTTCGTGAACGGCGGCGCCCGCTATGTGGACACCACGGTGGAGTCCTCGGGCTTCCACCAGGTCCAGAACCCGAACGGCACCACGGGCTACACGCCCGAGCCGGTGTCGAGCGAGGGCGGCTATGACAAGATCCTGCCCAGCCTGAACATCAACGCCGAACTGACCGACAGCATCATCCTGCGCGGGGCGGCCTCGAAAACCCTGATCCGGCCGGCCCTGACCGATCTGGCCTATAAGCGCACCGCCAGCTGGAACTCGTTCCGCTTCACCGACGGCAACCCCAATCTGCAGCCGACCTACGCCAAGCAGTGGGAGGTGGGTCTCGAGAAGTACCTGGCGCAGGGCGGCCTGCTGTCGGTCTCCTACTTCTGGAAGGAGATCGAGGGCGTCGTCCGCAGCGAGCTGACCGGGACCGTGCCGAACGTCACCAAGTACAACGCCAACGGCACGATCGACGGCGTCTACGACTTCGACGTCTATCAGCCGGTCAACGCCGAGGGCTCCTATGAGGTCAGCGGCGTGGAGCTGGTGGCCGTGGTGCCGCTGAGCCTCTTCTATGCGCCGCTGGAAGGCTTCGGCGTCAACGCCAACTACACCCTGCTGGACAGCTCGCTGACCGGCGAGTCCGATCTCGGCATCCCGACGCCGCCGGTGGGCCTGGCCGACAAGACCTACAACGTCACCCTCTATTACGAGAACGACCGCTTCCAGGCCCGGGCGTCCTATAACTACAAGGACAAGTACGTCGAAGGCATCGGCTACGAAATGTATCCGATCTGGCGCGACGCCTACGGCCAGACCGACATCTCGGTCAGCTATGATGTGAACGACCGCATCCAGCTCAGCCTGGAGGGGATCAACATCACCGACGAGGAGACCAAGGGTTACACCATGCATCCCTCCTTCCCGACCATGTACGAGCTTTCGGGGCGCCGCTTCAGCCTCGGCGTGCGCATGGAGTGGTGAGCCCGCGTTGACCGCGACAGCCCCCGAGACGGCCGGTGGAGCGCACAGTCCCCCAGCGCTCCACCGTGCGACGCGCCCCCTCCGACGGAGGGGGCGTCTTTGCGCCTGCATGGGCGCAGGGCAGGCGGCGCATGGGGGCTGAGTTCGACCTCAACGGCCTGCGCGCCGACCTGGTCGCCTATCTCCGCCGCAAGGATCGGGGCGGAGAAGAGGCCGAGGACGTGGCGCAGGAGGCCTTCGCCCGCTTCCACCGCGCCGGCCACGAGCTGAGGGCGGCTGATGCGCGGCCGCTCCTGTTCGTCATCGCCAGGAATATCCAGCTCGACCGCTGGAAGGCCGCCGCGCGGGAGACCCGCCGGAGCCTGCCGGACGACGTGTATGACCTGGACTCCGGCCCCTACGCCCTGGCCAGCGCCGCGCCCCGGGCCGATCAGCAACTGATCGATCGCCAGAACCTGGCCGCCGCCGCCGCGGCGATCCGCGCCCTGCCGCCCAAGACGCGGGACGCTTTTCTGCTGCATCGGTTTGAAAGCCTGACCTACCGGCAGATCGCCGCGCGGTTGGGAATCTCGGTGAGCATGGTCGAAAAGCACATCGCCGAGGCGCTGCGGCAGTTGAAGATATCGCGGGGAGATTGAGGTGTCCGTCCCTTCGATCGTTGTGTTTGGTGACGCCCGCGGCGACGCTGGCCGCCCCGTCCAGAGGAAGTGCCCGCGTTGATGCTCAATCGTCTCGCCGCCCTGTTCGCCGCCCGGCCTTCGACGGCCGAGGCCTGGCTCGCCCGCATGGGCCGGCCGGGCGTGAGCGCGCGCGACCAAGCGGCGCTCGAAGCCTGGCTCGACGCCGACCCCGCTAGATCGGAAGAGCACACGTCTGAACTCCAGTCACGTCGTAATCTCGTATGCCGTCTTCTGCTTGAAAAAAAAAACCAACACAAGCCAGAGCACCACATACTGCGAGCAGCTC
>CALEOQ010000468.1 GCA_937910255.1 uncultured Caulobacteraceae bacterium
GTAGATGTGGGCGAGCGTGCGCTGGGGACGGAGTGAGACGGAACCAGATGTAAGATAATGTACTAATCTGGTATTTTTTTTGTTCAAGAAGAGGACGGCATACGAGGTTACGACGTGACTGAAGTTCAGACGTGGGCTCTTCCGATCTGTCGTCGTCTTCGTCCTCAATCCCAAGGACTTCGGCGCGCCATCGGTCTGGCGAAACCCCTGGACCCACCCGACGCGCGTCCCGGTGAGCACACTGGTCAATGACGCCCATCGGCGTCTCGCGCGCCCCACCCGTCCGGTCATTCACCCCCCTACGGCCCAGGAGGCGGCGACCCTTGCCCAAGCGTGGCGGACGTTCCGCGCGGCCTACCCGGGGCGGGTCATCGTGGTGCTTGTGCCTGAGCGGGGCCGCCACTTCACGCCACCAGAAGGGCTGTTCGACGGCGTCGAGACCATTGATCTCAACGGTTGGCCAACCTCCCACTATCGGGACGAAATCCACCAGACCCCGACGGGAAGCCGCGCCTTGGCCCACGAGATCAACCGCCAGCTCGCGAGCGCAGCGCCCTAGGCCGCCACCCCGCGAGCCGCCAGGAACGGGACCACCGCGTCCCTGATCGCGTTCAGGTCCGCCAGCTCCAAGGCGCCCGAATAGAAGAACGCCGCCGCCACCTGGGCGACGCCGGTCCCCTGGCTGCCGGCGATGGTGCCGCCGATGATGAAGTCGTTGGCCCCGCCGGGATCGTGGTCGGCGATGGCCGCCGGCCCGCGCCAGGTCGTCACCGTGCCGCCCGGCAGGCGCTCGATGGAGCGCAGGGCCGTCCGCTCGATCCGAGCATGAACGGTCTGGAAGATGTCGCCCCGTGCGTCGCCCGTGATCGGCATGTTGCTGATCGTGTTGCCGCTGCCGGGATTGGCGTAGGCCGCCGCTCGCTGGGACGTCGGGGCGCGCAGGCCGGCCCAGCGGGTGGCGCCGTTCACGAAGTTGCTGACCAGGTAGAGGCTCTGATCCTGGGCGGCCTTGAAGATCACGCCGAAGGTCAGGGCGCCGTAGGCGGCTTCCGTGTCCGGGTCGATGACGGCGCAGACGTCGTCGCCGCTGAACGGGCAGAGGTACTTGTCCGTCTCCCCGGTCAAGGTGGCGTAGCCGTCCCCGTCCTCGGCCAGGCGAGCGCTGGGGACGGAACCGACGGGGGTCAGGTCCCGCCCCGCGCCGGAATAGTCCGCCACCGGGTCGCGGGGGTAATCGGTTCCCAGGAAATAGGCGGCGAACAGCCGGCCGGTCTCGAAGGTCCGCGGGAAGACGGAGCGCGTGAAGATCCCGGTGGCCGAATAGTCGGCCCCGGTGTTGATGATCCGGACGGTCATGGTCAGCTCACCTGCAGTTGAAAGATGGGCGCCCAGTGGTGCAGCGGCTTGGCGACGCCGGAGACCAGCAGGGTCAGGGCCTCGCCGCTGCAGTCGCGGAGGTTTCCCCGCGGGCCACTGGTCGGGCCGGTGTGGGTATTCAGCGCCAGGCCGTTGCGGCAGGCGTAGCGCACCGTGGCGATCTCGCCCGAGGTCGGGCGGATGAAGACGTGGCTGGGGCCAGCCCGTGACACCACGTCGATGGTCAGCGCATCGCCGGCGGCGTCCAGGATCTCGAAGCCATAGTCGCCGGGATCGGTCACCAGCGTGGTGTCGAAGACGATGGGCGGCTTGGGGACGTCGAAGGCCAGCAGCACGCCGTCGGCCTGGGGCTCGGCCCAGAGCGGCTTCAGCCGCCGCGGCTTGACCTGATCATAGGCCCATTCGAACAGCGCCCGGCCGAAATAGCCGCCCATCCAGCGGTAGCTGGTGTTGATCATGTGCACGCCGTCCGGCGCGAAGGGGAACGGATAGAGGGGGCAGACCAGGGCGAACCCGGCTTCCTCGGCCATGGCCAGCTGGGCAAGCGCGATGGTCGGCTCCAGGCTGCCGAACATCAGGTGCTGGCCGATCTGATAGTGCAGGATGGGCGGCGCCCGGTCCTGATCGGCATGCAGCGCCGCCAGCTGGGCGATGCTGTCGCGCAGACCCCGGAAGAGGAAGCGGTAGAAGTCGGGGTGTGTCGCGTTCCCCTGGTCGGTCGCGCCCTGCAGATACATGGCCGCCGGCACCGCATAGGCGGCGTCCAGCGCCGCCGCCCTCGCGGCGCCGTACTCCACCGTCTCGGCCAGGCGCGTGAAATAGGCCGTGCCCTCGTCCAGGCTGTCGATCGGCTGGCCGCCCTCCCCGGGGCAGCAGAAGAGGAGCTGCTGATCGTGCTGGTCGGGCGTCGCCCCGAAGCGGGCCGCATAGAGCGCGCCGTAGACCTCAGCGGCCCCCGAGCAGATGGTCTCCACCGTCGATTCCACCAGCCCCTCGATCGCGCCATAGAGGACGGCCGGATCTGTCTCGCCGCCGGTGATCGCCTCATGGGGCCGCGTCCCGCTGGTGAAGCGCTTGGCCCAGGCGATCGGCGTGGTGGAGATGGCGGGGCCGCCCTCGACCCCGATGGACAGCGACTGGCCATAGACCGGGATGTAGTTCAGGCCGCCGCGCATCTCGACGCCGGGATCGTCCACATGGTCCAGGGCGTCCACCCGCGCCCGCACGGCGCTCAGCTCGGCCCGGTCGGCGTCCATTGCCGGCGAGCGGATACGCCCGCTGGGATCGACATAGCCGATGGCGAACCCCGAGGCGTCCGTGAAAGCGAAAGGAACATTGCCCCACGCCTCGATCCCCACGCTCTGCGCCGCCGGCTCGGCCGCCGCCAGATCGACCTTCATCTGGGCCAGTTCGGGGCTCCAGGTGGAGCCGTCGTCATACTGGATGAAGACGGCGTAGCCGCCAGGGTCCTCGACGATCAGCGTCGCGCCCGGCACGTCCTCATTTGAGATCACCGTCACGATGGCGTCCCGAGCCGCCTCAGCCCCTTCCTTCGCCAGCACGGCCAGCGGCAGGGCCTCTGCGACCGCCGTCGCAGCCTGCGTGACCGCTTGCCGATCTTCGGCCACCGCCCCCCGGTCCTGGCCGGTCTGTTGCCGATCGGCCGCCGCGGCCAATGCTGCGGCGCTGGCCAGGGCCACGCTCGCCACGCTCTCGCCCCGCAGCACCCGCACCGGGCCACCATCGCGGAAGAGCTTCACCCCCTGCCCGCCGGCCACGCCCGCCGAATTGCCGCCGCCCAGGGCGGCCAGTTGCGACAGCCCCCGCGCCAGCCAGACCTGTCCGAAGTAGAGCGCCTCGGTCACGGCGTCCGGGCCAGTGCGGCGAAGCTGCACCTCATGCAGGCCCGGCGCCCAGGCGGCGTGGGACTCCACGGTGCTGACAATCCCCACCACATGGCCGGAGACCACCAGGTCGCCGTCCTCCGTGGTCAGTTCATGCACCAGCTCGGCCGCAGGCTGGGCGCGCCCGGCCGGGGCCAGGTGAAGGCTGAAGGTCGAGCCCTCGGGCCAGTCCAAAGGCTCAGACTCGCTGGCGCCATAGAAGGCGAAGTCCAGGCCATAGTCGGCGTCCAGCAGCCAGGCCGGAAGCGGGGCATAGTCGCGGGCAAGGCTCACCGGCGGCTCCTTTGTTGTGCGGACGATGGGGCTGGCGCCGCGCGTCGGGTCGAGGGAGCCCTGACCGCGCGGCCACTAAGTTGGGCGTCGGGCCGGGAGGGCGAAGACCGACGATCGCGCAGCCACTAAGATGCGCGCGCCGCGCGTCGGGTCGAGGGCGAAGCCCTGACCGCGCGGCCACTTATGATGCCGGAAGCGCGCCGACGCCGGTCACGGCCTGCAGGGCTTCGAAGTTCCTGGCCGCCCGGTCGGCCATCTCCACGGCCCCCTGGCGGGCGCGCTCCAGCACCACGGGAAGGTTCACCTCCTCGTAGCTGGACAGGGTGACGGGGAAGCTGTTGACCAGGATGGCCGAGATCGGCAGAGCGTCGTGGAGGGAAAGAGTGTAGATCTCGGTGGTCGCCGCTTCATTAAAAAAAAAAAACACACTACTCATCAATCGGGCCTCTCTCGCATCCAACACCCTGCCTGCGC
>CALEOQ010000469.1 GCA_937910255.1 uncultured Caulobacteraceae bacterium
TATCTTACGTCTATGCTGCGGCCGAGGAGATCGCCGGCCTCATGGACGGCTTCACCGTGGTGGTGACCAAGTCCACCGTGCCGGTGGGCACCGGCGATGAGATCGAGAAGATCATCCGCGCCAGGCGCCCCGACGCCCAGTTCGCCGTGGTCTCCAACCCGGAGTTCCTGCGCGAGGGCGCGGCCATCGAGGACTTCAAGCGCCCCGACCGGGTGGTGGTCGGCCTGGAGGACGAGCGGGCCCGGCCGGTGATGAGCGAGCTCTACCGGCCGCTGTTCCTCAACGAGACGCCCATCGTCTTCACCGGCCGGCGGACCAGCGAGCTGATCAAGTACGCGGCCAACGCCTTCCTGGCCATGAAGATCACCTTCATCAACGAGATGGCCGATCTCTGCGAAGCCGTCGGCGCCGACGTGCAGCAGGTGGCCAAGGGCATCGGCCTGGACGGGCGGATCGGCTCGAAGTTCCTCAACGCCGGCCCGGGCTATGGCGGCTCCTGTTTCCCGAAGGACACCCTGGCCCTGGTGCGCACGGCCACCGACTTCGGCGCGCCGGTGCGGCTGATCGAGACCACGGTGCGGATCAACGACCAGCGCAAGAAGGCCATGGCCGACAAGGTGATCGTGGCCATGGGCGGGGATGTGAAGGGCAAGAAGATCGGCGTCCTGGGCCTGACCTTCAAGCCCAATACCGACGACATGCGCGATGCGCCGAGCCTGGACATCATCCCGGCCCTGCAGGTGGCCGGCGCGACCATCAGCGCCTTCGATCCCGAAGGCGAGACCGAGGCGCGACACCTGTTGCGGGATGTGGACTTCGTCTCAGACCCCTATGCCGCGGCCAAGGGCGCGGACGCGGTGGTGATCATCACCGAATGGGATCAGTTCCGGGCGCTGGACCTCGACCGGCTCAAGGCCGACATGGCCGCCCCGGTCCTGGTTGATCTGCGCAACATCTACAACCCCGCCGAGGTCCGTCGGCAGGGCTTCGAATATGTGAGTATTGGGCGGTGAGGGGCGCCGGTCACCCCGCCAGGCGATAGCCCGTCAGCCGCGACAACGCCTCAAGCCGCGCGGGCGCGTCAGGGAGCGCCCGCAGGGTGCGGTCCAGCTCCTCGACCTTCGCCCCCACCAGGAACCGGTACCACCACCCCTGGAGCCCGTGATAGATCAGCCCTTCGCGGCCATCCAGAAAGCCCAGCTGGAAGATGAAGCGATAGAGGAAATAGCCCGTCGGCCCGACCCAGAAGGGCAGGCGGTTATAGAGCCCCTCCTTCAACAGCCGCTTGCCCGAGGCCGCCCCCGAAGCGTTGGCCGAGCTTAGCGCCTCATCCCGCGCAAACAGGCCATAGCGCTGGTTGAGGATGTCGATGGCTTCCCGCGTCGCATACTTGTTGTGCTTGTCGGTGAAGAAGGTGAGGTCGTTGAGGTTCACGTCGGCGAACCCGCCCTCAAAGGTGACGGCCCGCCCCTCGGTCAGCAGCATGTGTTCATCCATCCAGCGCTGCTCGATCCGCGCCGTGCCCCGGCGCCAGATGCGCAACAGGGTCAGGGGATAGCGCCCCCCATGCCGGATCCACCGGCCCATGAACACATGCTTGCGCTTCAGGTTCACCCCGGTGACGTCCGGCGGCAGGTCGCCCAGGCGCGCGGCGATCTCGGCCGCCAGGTCCGGCTCGATAATCTCGTCGGCATCCAGCCGCATGACCCAGTCGGCTGTGATGGGGGCGTTGTCGAGCGCCCACTGGAACTGCTGGGCCTGTGTGACGAAGGGGTTAGTCAGGACATGGGCGCCCATGCGGCGGGCGATCTCGACTGTGGCGTCTGTGGAGCCGGAGTCGATGATGAAGATTTCCGACGCAATTACTGTCGCCGAGGCAAGTGCGCGCTCAATGTGCAGCGCCTCATTGTGCGTGAGGATAACGGCGGCGAGTCTCATTCGTCGTTTTGCGGGAACGCCAGCCGCTCACGGAGCTTTCTGGCAGGGTTCCCTGCATAAACGCCGCCCTGGTCCAGCGATCTCATAGCCACAGCGCGGGCGCCTAGCACAGCGCGATCGCCGATGGTCACCCCTGGTCCCACAAAGGCCTCAGCGGCGACCCAGGCATCGCGTCCAATCCGGATCGGGCGGGTGCGAAGTTGGAAATGAGGATCATCGATGTCATGGGTCCCAGCGCACAGATGCGCGTCCTGCGAAACGAGGGCGTAAGCCTCTAGCTGGATAGGGGCCATTGCATAGCAGTTGACCCCGGGCCCGAGGGTGGCAAAGCGCTCCATCGTCAGGTTGGGCGGATACCAGATCCGAACGCCGGGGTAGATCTTCGCCGTAGTGTCGATCTGAGCGCCAAACAGGCAGGCGAGCCAACGACGCCACGCGTGCAACGGCGTGGGCGTCCAAATCCCCAGTCCCCCCCAAACCATATTCCAAACACCACGAAACAAGATCGGAAGAGCACAAGTCTGAACCCCAGTCACGTCGCAACCTCGTATGCCGGCTTCGGCCGGACAAAAAAACA
>CALEOQ010000470.1 GCA_937910255.1 uncultured Caulobacteraceae bacterium
TTTCTATTCATGTGTGCTGTGTTGTTAAGGCTACGGCGACCACCGCGAGCTACCCTCTTCCCCTACACGCGGCTCTTCCGCTCGCGCCTGACGCCGGTGCGGGGGCGTCTGGAATATCTGGGCGTCTCCGAGGGCGAGGTCCTGGACTCCATCGGCGCGGTGCTGGGCGGCGGTCCCGTGGGCTACGCCCATCGCGGCGAGGGCCGCACGCCCCTGGAAATCTCCGTCCGCCTGCCCCAGTCCGACCGCACCTGGAGCGAGCGCCTGGCGACCACGCCCGTCGCAGTGGCCCAGACCGCCGATGGCCGCCGGCTGGTGGAGCTGGGCGAGGTGGTGGCGGCCAAGGCCGAGAGCGGTTCGCACATGATCTATCGCCGCGACGGCCTCGACGCCGAGATGGTCACCGCCGAACTCGCCGGCCAGTACGAGGCGCCCATCTACGGCATGCTGGCGGTGGGCGAAGCCGTCGAGGCCCACGACTGGGGCGATCTGCCCGCCCCGGACATCCGCCTGAACGGCCAGCCCACGGACGAGCGCACGCCGACCCTGCTGTGGGACGGGGAATGGGAGATCACCTGGGTGACCTTCCGCGACATGGGCGCGGCCTTCGCCGTGGCCATCCTCGGCATCTATGTGCTGGTGGTCGCCCAGTTCAAAAGCTTCCGCCTGCCCCTGGTGATCCTCACCCCCATTCCGCTGACCCTGGTGGGGATCGTCATCGGCCACATCCTGTTCGGGGCGCCGTTCACGGCCACCTCGATGATCGGCTTCATCGCCCTGGCGGGGATCATCGTGCGCAATTCGATCCTGCTGGTGGACTTCATCCGCCACGCCCAGACCGGTGAGCGGCCCCTGCGCGACGTCCTGCTGGAGGCGGGCGCCATCCGGTTCAAGCCCATCGTGCTGACGGCGGCGGCGGCCATGATCGGGGCGGCGGTGATCCTGTTCGACCCGATCTTCCAGGGCCTGGCCATCTCGCTGCTGTTTGGCCTGGCCTCCTCGACCCTGCTGACGGTGCTGGTCATTCCGGCCATCTATGTGGTGCTGCGCGACGATGGCCGGCCGGCCAGCGCGCCCGGCGCCTTGCCCCATGCCTGAGCCGAGCTAGATAAGGATCATGACCGAGGTTTCCGCGCCGATCGCCCGAAGATTGCCCAAGCCGGCCGAACTGGCCGAGCTGGAGGCCAGCGCCGCGGCCGCCGCGCGGCTGATGAAGCTGATGGCCAGCGAGCAGCGCCTGATCATCCTCTGCCATCTCGGCGAGGGCGAGTGCTCAGTGGGGGAGCTGGCTCAGCATGTGGGCCTGGCGCAGTCAGCCTGCTCGCAGCACCTGGCCAAGCTGCGCGCCGAAGGCGTGGTCGGAACCCGGCGGGAGGGCCAGACCATCTATTACCGGCTGACAGACCCCGCCGCCGCCCGGGTGATCGACACCCTGTGCGACATCTACCGCGGCAAGCCGCCTAAACCAGGCGCCTAAACCGGCCGGCGGGCGACCAGGTCGATCAGGGCGGATTGGCCGCTGTGGCCAGCGCCCTCCTCGATCACGGCGTCATAGGCCGACAGCTCCAGGATCTCGAAGTCGCTGAAGGCCGCGCGGAGCATGGCCTCGGTATAGAGGTTCTCCGGCACGCGCGGGCCGCCCGTGCCATAGGCGATCTGTTCGGGCCTGTAGCCTTCCAGCAGCAGCAGGCCGCCGGGCTTCAAGGCCTGCTTCAGGCCGGCGAAGATCTGGTCACGCAGATCGGGACCCGCGAACTGGATGAAGATCGCCGCCACCACGTCGAACTGCCCCTCCGGCCAGGCCCAGCTGGCCAGGTCGACCTCTTCGAGCCGCAGGGTCGTCCCCCGGGCCTCGGCCAGCCGCGCCGCCTTGGCCTGCGCCACTGGAGAGGAGTCCACCGACAGGACGTCCAGGCCCTGTTGCGCCAGCCAGACGCCGTTGCGGCCTTCGCCGTCCGCCACAGCCAGAGCGCTCATCCCGGGCCTGAGGCGATGGGCCTGGGCTGCGAGGAAGGCATTGGGCGCCTCGCCAAACAGATAGGCCTCACCCTGATAGCGCTCGTCCCAGAAACTCATCGGCCCAATCCCTGCCAGGCGACATAGGCCGCCACGATCAGAACCAGACCCGCAAAAAGTCGCCGCGCCAAGAGGGCGTGACTGGCCAGGGCGCCGGCGGCCTTCATGCCGAGCCAGCCACCCCCAGCGCCGCCCAGGATGAACAGGCCAGCCACCGGCCAGATCACCTGGCTCGACAGGGCGTAGTTCGCCGAGGTGGCGGCGCTGAACAGGGTGACGGACAACAGCGACGAGGCCGCCGCATTGGCCAGGGTCATACCGGCCGCCGCCATCAGGCCCGGCACGATCAGGAAGCCGCCGCCGATGCCGAAGAAGCCCGCGGCGAATCCCGTCGCTAGCCCCATGGGCGCAAGGCGAAGGGTCAGAGGCCAGGTGATGTGGACGAGTGGGTCGCCGTCGGCCTTGGGCCGCCGCATCATCGAAAGCGCGATGGCCGCCATGGCGACGGCGAACAGCAGCAACAGCGCCTGGCCGTCAACCTGCTTGGCCAGGCTGGAGCCCCCGACCGCGCCCGCCAGGCCCGCGGCCGCGAACACGCTGGCGCAGGGCCACTTCACCCGGCCGCCGCGGGCATGGCCCATCAGGTTAACCGCCGCGCTGACCGCCACGGCCGCCGCCGAGGTGCCGATGGCCATGTGGGTGTCGCCCAGGCCCACCACATAGAGCAGCGCCGGGGTGGCCAGGACCGAGCCCCCGCCCCCGAACACGGCGAGCAACAGACCAACGACCGCCCCGCTGGCGACCGCAGCGACCATGGCTGTGTAGGTAAGATCCAACGGCGTCTCCTCATCCGGTAGATAGGCGCATTTGCTATATTAGCAATAGCGCATATATAGGGCGCGAAAGGAGACCCCCATGTCCGTTCAGCAGCAGAGCTTCTTCCACGAGCCCACCTCGACGGTGACCTATCTCGTCTGGGACGAGGCCACCGGCGCGGCGGCCGTCATCGATCCGGTCCTCGACTATGAGCCGCGCGGGGCCAAGGTGTCCGGGGTTCAGGCCTCAGAGATCCTGCGGTTCCTGAAGGACCACCGGCTGACCCTCAACTATGTGCTGGAGACCCACGCCCACGCCGACCACCTCTCGGCCGCCGCTCGGCTGCGCGAGGCCACCGGCGCACAGGTGGTGATCGGCGCCCATATCACCGCCGTGCAGGACTATTTCGGCAAGGTGTTCGGCGCCGCTGACGTCACCCCCGACGGCGCAGTGTTCGACCGGCTGGTCCGAGAGGGCGACACCCTGATGCTCGGCGAAACGGCGATCGGCGTCCTGCACACCCCCGGCCACACCCCGGCCTGCGTCACCTATCTGATCGACGGCGCCGCCTATGTCGGCGACACCCTGTTCATGCCCGACTATGGCACCGCCCGGGCCGACTTCCCCGGCGGGGACGCCGCGACTCTCTATCGCTCCATTAAGAAGATCCTGGCCCTGCCGCCGGAAACCCGGATCTTCGTCGGCCACGACTATCTCACCGAGACCCGCAAGACCCACGCCTGGCAGACCACGGTGGCGGCGCAGGCGGCGGAGAACATCCATCTGCGCGACGGGGTCAGCGAGGCCGACTTCGTCGCCCGCCGCGAGGCCCGGGACGCCAACCTGCCGCCGCCGGTCCTGATCCTGCCGTCCCTGCAGGTGAACATCCGGGCCGGCGCCCTGCCTCCGCCCGAGGCGGATGGCCGGGTCTATCTGCGCCTGCCCGTCACCGTGACCTGACCTGCTCGGAATGGGCCGAAGCGCCTTGTCTCGGCGCGCTCATGCGAATGACGATTGGCGGGGACGCCGCAATGGTGTTCTAGACTCCCATGGCTTCGCAGAATGACACCTACCTGGTGCTGGACGTGGCCGGCGTGGACATGGCTCTGCCGATGACGGCGGTGGCCGAGATCCTGCCGGTGACCCGGTTCGAGCGCCAGGCGCCCTGGCCCAAGGTGCTGGCCGGCTTCATGAACCTGCGGGGGCGGCCCTTGGCGGTGATCGACCTCGCCCGGGTGATGGATCCCCAGCGGGAGGTTTCGCAGCCCGGCCTCTACAGCCACGTCGTTCGCCTGGGCGAGGCCCACGGCGGCGGCGATCTCGCCCTGCTGGCCGATCGCGCCAAGGACGCCGAGGTCTCCGCCGACGCCTTCACCGCGGTGGACGAGGACGCCAGCGCCAACGGCGTGATCGGCGGCAATCTGCTGATCCTTGGGCGACTGACGCCTTTGATCGATGTCGATCGCCTGCTTCTGGTCGAGGAGGAGGTTCGGCTGGCCGAGATCGCCGAGACCCTGCGCACGAGGCTCGAAGCCTCGGGGCATGGCGCGCCCTGAGCGCCTTTCCGGTCTTCGCGCCAGATCACCCGTACTGGCGACTGAAAGCGGAGGTCATCGCCCGCACCGGCCACTTCTATTACGCCGACAAGGATGACGTGCTCTGGGACCGGGTGCGACGACGGCTGTCGGCCCTGCGCCTGGCCGATGTCGAAGCCTATGTCCGCCTGCTGGACGATGCCCAAACGGGTCCCGCGGAGTGGCGGCGGCTGGAGGGCGAGATCACGGTCGGGGAGACCTACTTCCTGCGTTACGTCGAGCAGTTCGCCGCCCTGCGCGCCACCATCCTGCCCGACCTGATCGCCCGCAACGCCCAGACGCGGCGCCTGCGCATCTGGAGCGCCGGCTGCGCCACGGGGGCCGAACCCTATTCCGTGGCGATCCTGCTCGCAGAGCTGCTGGGCGACCGCATCGCCGACTGGCGGATCACCATCCTGGGCACCGACATCAACGAGGCCGCCCTTGAGGCCGCCCGGGCCGCCAGCTTCGGCGCCTGGGCGCTGAGATCCCTTTCCGCCGAACAACGCAGCGCCTGGTTCACGCCCGAAGACCGCAGCTGGCGGCTGCGGCCTCGATTCCGCAGCCTGGTCCGCTTTCAGCACGGCAATCTTCTGGATCTGCTGGGACCAGGCGCGCCCCTCGATCTGACCGATTTCGACCTCATTCTTTGCCGCAACGTGCTGATCTACTTCCATCCGGACACGATGAACGCCGTGGTGGCGGCCCTGGCCGATCGGCTTGGGCCGGACGGTTGGCTGCTGGTGGGTCATGCCGAGCCCAACCCCGGCTTCGAGGCCCATGTGCGGACGGTCTCGCTGCCCGGCGCCACGGCCTATCGCCGGCGCAGCGCCGACGATCCGGTCCCGGCCGACATCCCCGAGGCCTGGGCGCCGGCCGTCTTCGATCCGCCGCCCCCGGCGAAGACGCCGACAGCGCCCGCGCCCAGGGCGGCGACAGCGAAACAGGCTGCGCCTGTTTCGCCGCCTGCGCCCGCCCCCGTGCCTGCCGACATCCCGCAAATCCGCGCCCTGGCCGACCTGGGCCGTTTTTCCGAAGCCGCCGAAGCCTGCGCCAAGGCGCTGGCGGCCAATCCGGCCGACCCCGCGGCGCACTTCTATCTGGGCCTGGTGACGCAGGCTCAGGGGCGTCTGGATCAGGCCGAAGACGCCCTTCGCCGGGCGGTCTATCTGGATGGCGACTTCCTGATGGCGCAGTATCACCTTGGTCTGGTTCGACTTGAGCGGGGTTCGGCCGCCGAGGGCCGCCGCACCCTGGCCGCCGCGGCGCGCATGGCGGCAAGCTTGAGCCCGACGACACGTCTGTGCGAAGGGGAAGGCTTGACCGCCGCGGATCTGCGCGAACTGGCGCGGCTGCAGCTCGAGAGCGGATCGGGGGCGAGGAATTGAGCCAGGACAAGCCGAAAATCAGCCGAACTCGTCCTGCGGCGCAGGCGGAATCACCCCGCGCACGCCTCATCCTGGACGAACGCGCGCGGCGCTTTGCTCAAGCCCATGACGCCAGGTCCGAGGCGACCTCCGATCAGGCCTCGTCGGTCCTGCTGTGCCCCATGGGCGAAAATCTCTATGGCCTGCCCATGATCGACGTGGCCAGCCTGCGCCCGCTGGAGCGGCTGAGCCGCACGGCCACGACGCCACGGGGCGCCGTCATGGGTCTGGTCGCTGACAGCGGCCGGGTCCGCCAGGTCCTGGACCTCGGTCGCCTGCTGGGCGCGCCGGCCACCCGAGACGCCGACGGCTATCTGGTCATGCTCAAGGCCCATCCCGACCTCGCCCTTCGCCTGGGCGAGCGCCCCCTGTCGGTGGCGGTGACGCCCGATCCCGCCAATCCCGAGCGCGCCCAGGTGGCCAGCCTCGGGGACCATCACGCCAAGACCCTTGTCATCCTGTCCGTCGCCGCCCTGCTGGCCGCCGACCTGTCCGTGGGAGCCTGACCCCGTGAGCATCGCCAATCGCATTCTGCTGGGCTTCGTCGCCGTCATCATCCTGGTGATCGCCATGGGGGCCTTTGGCCTCAGCCAGATCGGCGAGGTCCGGTCCGAGACCACGTCGATCGTCAACCGGGACCTGGCCTTCATCCGCCAGCTGGGGGCTGTCCAGAACGCCCAGCATGGGCTGGAAGCGGCGACCGAAGCGGATTTCGCCGCCTATGCCTTGGGGACCATCGAAACCAGCACCGATGGCGTCTCACCGGCCTGGCGCGCCGCCGACGCCGCCGCGACCCAGGCCCTCGACCAGGCCATCGCCCAGGCGACCAACTACCAGGCCACCGCCGCCTCGGCCGAACGCGGCCGCGCCTGGGGAGAGATCGCCCAGACCCTGACGCGGGCCCGCGCCGTGCTCGCCGACCTGCGCCAGCGCGATCTGGTCGTCTTTCAGGCCATGGCCCGGGGCGACATGGAAGCTGGCCAGGCGGCCCGGGCGCAGCTGCTCGCGCCGCGCGCGGCGTTCCGGGACGAAATGGCCCAGGCCAACACGACGATGAACCAGGCCCTCGAGCTCGGGCAGCGGCGGGTCGATCGCGTGTATCAGGTCAGCCGGCTCTCCACCTTGATCGGCCTGATCCTGGCTGTGGCGATCGCGATGGCCGTGGCCTATCTGATCCGCAAATCCATCATCACCCCGCTCAGCACCTTCATGGCCTTCGTCGAGCGCGTGGGTCAGGGGGACCTGACGCGCCACACCGAACTGACCGGCGCCGACGAGATCGGGCGCCTGGGCACGACCCTGAACGGCATGGTCGATGGTCTGCGTGACCTGGCCCGTCAGAACCGCGATGCGACCGAGAACCTCAACGCCGCCACCGCCGAGATCCGCGCCTCCGCGCAGGAACAGGCCGCCAGCGTCGAAGAACAGTTGGCCGCCGTGCAGGAAACCGCCGCTACCGTGGATGAGATCACCCACTCCGGCGCCCAGATCGGCAAGCGGGCCCAGGAGGTCATCGTCTCGGCCCAGGCCACCGCCCAGACCAGCAATGAGGGTCTGCGCGCCGTCGACGAGACCGCCCGGGCGATGGACGCGATCCGCGATCAGGCCGAGGCCGTGGCTGAGAACATCGTCGCCCTGAGCGAGAAGACCCAGGCCATCGGCGACATCATCAGCACCGTCAACGACATCTCCGAGCGCTCGCACCTGCTGGCGCTCAACGCCGCCATCGAGGCCGCCGCTGCGGGCGAAAACGGCCGCAGCTTCTCCGTGGTGGCTTCGGAGATGAAGCTGCTGGCCGATCAGGCCAAGGACGCCACCAACCAGGTCCGCTCCATCCTCGGCGACATTCAGCGGGGCATCAATTCCTCGGTCATGCTGACCGAGGAAGCCGTCAAGCGGGTGGCGGCCGGCAAGGAGCGCACCGACACCACCCAGCGCACCATCACCGAGATCACCGGCCGGGTGCAGGAAAGCGTCCAGACCTTCCAGCAGATCGTCGCCTCCACCAATCAGCAGCAGCTGGGGATCGAACAGGTCATGGGCGCGCTGCAGAACATCCGTCAGGCCAGCCAGCAGACCGCCGTCGGCACCCGCCAGCTGGAGGAAGCCGCCGGCAACCTGGCCAGTCTGTCCCAGCAGCTGCTGGGCCTGGCCGAACGCTACCGGGTCTGATCGCCCGCCGTGCCGGACCTTCGCGCCCAGCTCCTGGCGGCGTTCGATGTCGAACACCGCGACCACCTTGAAGCCGTGCGCCGCGCCCTGGCCGCGCCCGAAGAGGCGGACCTGCGCGAGATGTTCCGGCGCCTGCACAGCCTCAAGGGCGCCGCGCGGGCGGTGGATCTGGAGGTTATCGAACATCTGGCCCACAGGCTGGAGGAGCGGCTGGCCCAGGTGATCGACGCGGGCTCTGGCCTGGACGGCGCCAGCGTCGATCTCATCCATCTGGGCCTGGACGCCATCGAGGCCCAGGCCGCGGCCCAGAAGGCGGGCGAGCCCCCGCCGGACGCCACCCGCGCCATGGACGCCCTGGGCGCGCCAGCGGCTCCGGCACGCTCCGAGCCGGTGAGCCCCGATCCTCAGCCAAGCGCCGCCGCCCCTGCCCCGCCGTCAGCTGACGAGCGAGGCCCCGAATATGTCCGGGTCGACGCGACCCTGGGCGAGCGGCTGAGCGAGTCGCTGCACAATCTCTCCAGCGAGGTGCAGATCGAGGCCGCCCAGCTCGAACTGACCCGTCGCCTGCGAAACGAGTCTGCCCAATTGGAGCGGCTCTGGCGGGAGATGCGCGCCCGCGGCGCCGATGGCCGGCTGGCCAGACGGATCCAGGACTTCGAGCGCGCCCTGCAGGACTTGAACCGCGACATCGGCGACCTCGCCGGACGCCAGGCGCGCGCCAATTGGGCGGTCGGCGAAAACCTGGCTGAACTCCGCGAGCGGATCGACGAGATCACCCTGACCCCGGCCGAGAGCGTGCTCGGCGATCTGGGACGCATGGTGCGCGACCTGGCCCGCGAGCAGGGGGTCGAGGTCGACGTCCGCACCGAGGGCCTCGAGGTTCGAGCCGAGCGTCGCGTGCTTCAGGCGCTGCGCCAGCCGATCATCCACCTGCTGCGCAACGCTGTCAGCCATGGCGGCGAACCGCCAGCCGTCCGCGCCGCCGCCGGCAAGGGCGAGCGCCTGCACGTCACCCTGCGCGCCGCAGCCCGCGGCGGGCGGCTGGAAGTGCGGATCGCCGACGACGGCGCGGGCCCCGACCTGGCGCGGATCGAGGCCGCGGCGATCGCCAGGGGTCTGCTGCCGAAGGCCGAGCCGGGCGATGCGCCCCGGCATCCCGACGAGATTTTGGCCCTGGCCTTTGAACCTGGCGTCTCGGCCAGCGAGACCGTGGACCGTCTTTCGGGCCGAGGCATGGGCCTTTCGGCGGTAAGCCAGGCCCTGGCCGCCCTGGGGGGCTCAGCCCGGCTGCTGGCCCGGCGACCGGCCGGGGCCGAGGTCGTCCTGTCGGCCCCCCTGTCGGCGGCGCGCCAGACCCTGGTGGTCGCCGAATCCGGCGGCGGCCTGTTTGGTTTGCCGAGTTTCGCAATCCGCTCGCTGATGCGCCTGCGCCCCGGTGAGCTGGAAATCGTCGAAGGCGTGCCCAGCGCGCGGATACAAATCGACGGGTCGGACATTGTCACGCCCGTGATCCCGCTCAACGCCCTCCTTGAGGACGCCGCCCTGACGGCGCCTGCCTCCGACGCCGCCACGCCGATGATCCTCATCCATCGCGGGGAGCGGCATCTGTTGCTGGCCGTGGACGAGATCGCCGATGTGCGCGAACTCACCGTCCAGGACCTGGACGACCGCCGGCTGGCGCCCGGCCTCACCCTTGGCGCCGCGATCCTGGACGAAGACCGTCCCCTGCTGGTTCTCAATCCCGAGGCGCTGATCGATCGCTGGCTGCGCAACGCCCGCCGGCTCTCGGCCTCGGCCCTCGGCCTGGCCGCCCCCGAGACCGTGGCGCGACAGGTCCGCACCGTGCTGGTGGTGGACGACTCCATCACCACCCGGACCCTGGAAAAGAGCATCCTCGAAGCTCAGGGCTACCGCGTCATCCTGGCCGTGGACGGGGTGGACGCCCTGAACACCCTGCGCTCGTCCGAAGCCCTCATCGACCTGGTGGTGGCCGACATCGAGATGCCCCGCATGGATGGCTTCTCCCTGCTGCAGGCCATCAAGGCCGATGCCGGCCTGGCCCGCCTGCCGGTGATCCTGATGACCTCGCGGGATGAAGAGGCCGATGTTCGGCGGGGTCTGGACCTGGGCGCCGAGGCCTACATCACCAAGCAGAAGTTCGATCAGCGCGAACTCTTGGCGACCATCGGGCGCATCCTGTGACCGTCGGCGCGCCCGTGCGGGTGATGATCGTCGAGGATTCGCTCGTAGTCCGTGAATTGCTGAAGCACATCGTGGCCCGCGATCCGCGGTTCCAGGTGGTCGCCGCCGTCACATCGGCCGAGGAGGCGCTGGCTGAAATCCCGCGTCTGCAACCGGACGTGATCTCCATGGATATCCGGCTGCCGGGGATGGACGGGCTGGAGGCCACGGCCCGCATCATGGCCGACCATCCAACCCCCATCGTGGTGATCGCCGACGCGGTCGAGGACGCGTCCCTGCGCATCTCGATGAACGCCCTGCGCGCCGGCGCCCTGACGGTGGTCGAGAAGCCGGCCGGCCCGGCCAACGCCAGCTACGAGCGGTTGGCTGACACCATCTGCACCCAGCTCTACATCATGAGCAGCGTGCCGGTGATCCGGCGACGCAATATCGGCGCGTCCCCCGACACCCGGCCACCGCCGCGACCTGCAGCCACAGGCGCCTTCGAGCGGCTGGATTTCCTGGCCCTGGCCGCCTCCACCGGCGGCCCGCCGGCCCTGGCCAAGGTGATCTCGGCCCTGCCCTCGGACTTCCCCGCCCCGATCTTCGTCGTCCAGCACATGGGGGCGGCCTTCATGGAGGGTTTCGCCAAGTGGCTCGGCGGCCTGTCGGCCCTGCCGGTCTCGCTGGGTGAGGACGGCGTCACCGCACAGCCGGGCCACGTCTATGTCGCGCCCGGCGACAGCCACATGATGGTGCGCAGCAGCGGGGTGATCCGCATCAGCCGCGATCCGCCCCAGGGCGGGCAACGCCCCTCGGCCAACATGCTGTTCGGCGCCCTGGCCGAGGCGGCGCCGACCCGCACGGTGGCCGCCTTGCTCACCGGGATGGGCGAGGACGGCGCCCAGGGCCTGTCGCGCCTGGCCCAGGGCGGCGCCCACACCATCGCCGAGCACGCCAGCACGGCGGTGGTCAATGGCATGCCGGCCGCGGCGGTTCGCCTGCGCGCCGCGCGGGACGTCCTGCCCCTGGATCTGATCGGGCCGCGCATCATGCAGCTGGCCGGCAAGGGGCGGCCATGAGCCCGCACCAGCACGCCAAGGTTCTGGTGGTGGAGGATTCCGAAACCCAGGCCCTGGCCCTGCGCGGGCGGCTGGAGGCCGAAGGCTACACCGTCCAGACCGTGACCAGCGCCGAGGCGGCCCTTGAGCGGCTGAACGGCCCCCTGCCCGATCTCATCGTCGCCGACTTCCACCTGCCGGGGATGGACGGGCGGGAGCTCTCGCGGCAACTCCGCCTGAACCGCCGCACCCGCACACTTCCGCTGCTGATGCTGACCAGCGCCCGGGAGCAGGACCTGGAGCGCCAGGGCCTGGAAAGCGGCGCTGACGCCTATGTCTCCAAGTCGGCGGACATGGATGTGATGCTGGCCCGGCTGCGCGCCCTGCTGCGCCGGGGACGGAGCGCCGCCAGCGAGACCGCCTCGGACACAGACTTCCGCCCGGCCCGCATCATTGTGGTGCACGACAGCCCGACCCAGCGGCTTCGCATCAGTGCGGCCATGGCCCAGGCGGGCTACGAGGTCCGCGAGGCGGCGAACGCCGAGGTGGCCCTGGCGGCGGCCAACGACCAGATCGACTGCATCGTGACGCCCGCCTCGGGCGCAAGCCTCGACGGACTGGACCTCTGCCGGCGTCTCGACCGGCGGCGCGAGCGGATGGCGGCGCCGTTCCAGATCGTGGTGATAGGCCCGGGCGCCAGCGACCCAGATCGGAAGAGCGTCGGGGAGGGACAGAGTGTAGATCTCGGGGGGCGCCGTATCAGTAAAAAGAAAATACGAACCACACCTCCAGCGCACCGCGAGCGCCCGCTCCGCCCTC
>CALEOQ010000471.1 GCA_937910255.1 uncultured Caulobacteraceae bacterium
GGTTGTGCTCGGTTTGGTTTTTTTTTGTGAGTGATACGGCGACCACCGAGCTCTACCCTCTTCCCCTACACGACGCTCTTGCGATCTTGGTCAGGGCCTGGGGCGTGCGGATGCCGGCGACCACGTCCTCGCCCTGGGCGTTGATCAGAAACTCCCCATAGAGGCGCGCCTCGCCGGTGGACGGGTTGCGGGTGAAGGCCACGCCGGTGGCCGAGGTCTCGCCCATATTGCCGAACACCATCGACTGGACGTTGACCGCCGTGCCCCAGCTCTCCGGGATGTCGTGCATGCGGCGATAGAACTTGGCCCGGTCGTTCATCCAGCTGGCGAACACCGCGCCCACCGCGCCCCAGAGCTGGGCCTGCGGGTCCTGCGGGAAGTCCGAACCCAGCTCGGCGGCGACTGCCTTCTTGTAGTCGGCGACGACCTTTTCCCAGTCCTCGGCGGTCAGGGCCGTATCGACGGTGACGTCGAGTCGCTCCTTATGCTCGTCGAGGATTTCCTCAAACATGTGGTGATCCAGGTCGAGGACCACGTTGGAGTACATCTGGATAAAGCGGCGGTAGGAATCGAAGGCGAACCGGCGGTCGCCTGACAGCTTGGCCAGGCCCTCCACCGTCTGGTCGTTGAGGCCGAGGTTCAGGACCGTGTCCATCATGCCGGGCATAGAAGCCCGCGCGCCCGAGCGCACCGAGACGAGCAGCGGGTTTACCGCGTCGCCGAAGCGCTTGCCGGTCAGTTCCTCGACCCGGGCCAGCCCCTGCTCCACCTGGGCCTTCATGTCATCGGGATAGCGCTGCTCGTTGGCGTAGTAGTGGGTGCAGCACTCGGTGGTGATGGTGAAGCCCGGGGGCACCGGCAGACCCAGGGACGACATCTCGGCCAGATTGGCGCCCTTGCCCCCCAGCAGGTTCTTCATCGAGGCGTCGCCATCGGCGGCCCCGCCGCCAAAGGCGTAGACCCAGCGCGTCTTGGTCAGGCTCGTCATCGTCCCACTCATCCCGTCACTTGGCTGAAATCCGCCACGCGCCCCATGGCGTCGCGAACCTGGCTCAGAAGCCGCAGACGGTTGTCCCGTTCCGCGGGGTCTTCAGCATTCACCAGAACCTGCTCGAAAAAGGCGTCCACAGGCCCGCGCAGACCGGCGAGCGCCTGCATGGCGGCCACGAAGTCCTCGGCGGCCAGGGCGTCGGCCACGGCCGGCTCGACGCCGGACAACGCCTGGACCAGGGCCAGCTCCGCCCTCGGCGCGCCATCCATGGCCGCCGCGGGGCCGTCTGGAAGCGCGCCCTTCTTCTCCTCGGCGCGCAGAATATTGGTGGCGCGCTTATAGCCAGCCAGCAGATTGGCGCCGTCCTCGGTGGTCAGGAAGCCGTCCAGGGCCTCGACCCGCGCCACGATGCGAATCAGGTCGTCGTCGCCCAGGGCGAACACCGCGTCCACCAGATCATGGCGACGCCCCTGCTCTCTCAGCAGCACCTTCAGGCGGTCGGCGAAAAAGGCCACCTGCTCGTCGCCCGCAATGTCGCGGATCGGCAGGCGCAGCCCGCCTTCCAGCACGATGCGGATGACGCCGAGCGCCGCCCGGCGCAGGGCGTAGGGGTCCTTGGAGCCGGTGGGCTTTTCGTCGATGCCGAAGAAGCCGATCAGGCTGTCGAGCTTGTCGGCCAGGGCCAGCACCTGGCCAAGCGGACTGCCCGGGACGGCGTCGCCCGGCCCCTGCGGCTTGTAATGGTCGCGGATGGCGTCGGCGATCTCAGGATCCAACCCCTCGGCGTGGGCGTAATAGCCGCCCATCAGGCCCTGAAGCTCCGGGAACTCGCCGACCATGCCGGTGACCAGATCGGCCTTGGCCAGCCGGGCGGCCTTGGCGGCGGCCTCCGGATCGGCGCCCACCAGAGGGGCCAGGCGGCGCGCGAGCTGCGTGATCCGGTCGGCGCGCTCGAACATCGTGCCCAGCTTGGCGTGGAAGGTGACGCCCTTCAGCTTCTCCAGCCGGTCTTCCAGGGTGAGCTTGCGGTCCTCGTCCCAGAAGAAGCGAGCGTCCGCCAGACGGGCCGACAGCACCTTGGCGTTGCCCGCCGCAATGGCCGCGCCGCCGTCGGCGGCCTGGATATTGGCCACCGTGATGAAGTGGGGCGCCAGGCCCCCGGTGGCCGGATCGCGCACGGCGAAGTACTTCTGGTGGGTCCGCATCGAGGTGCGGATCACCTCGGGCGGCAGGTCGAGGAAGTCGGGGTCCATGTCCCCCAGAACAGGCGTCGGCCATTCGGCCAGGCCGGCGACCTCGGCCAGCAGCCCCTCATCCTCCACCAGCTCCAGATTGCGGGCGAAGCAGAGGGTGCGGGCGCCTTCGAGGATCGCGGCCTTGCGCTCCTCGGCGTCCAGCACGACGAAGTGGGCCGACAGACCCGCCTGATACTCGTCGAAATTGCGGGCGCGGAACGGCTTGGCGTCGCCCATGAAGCGGTGGCCCTCGCTGGTCTCGCCGCTGGCGATCCCGTCGATGACGAAGGGGACGACCACCCCGTCGAAGACGCAGACGATGCGCTTCAGCGGCCGGACCCAGCGCAGGGTCCCCCGCCCCCAGGTCATGGACTTGGGCCAGGGGAAACTACGCACGATGGCCTCGACCATCTCGGCGATGATCTCCGGCGTCGGGCGGCCCTTGCGTTCGATCTTGGCGAACCAGACCCCGTCCTGATCGACCAGTTGGTCCATGGTCAGGCCGGTGGAGCGCAGGAAGCCCTCCATCGCCTTGTCCGGCGCGCCGACCCGGGGGCCTTTGCGCTCTTCGGTGCGGTCGGCCTGGGCCTCGGGAAGGCCCTCGATCACCAGGGTCAGGCGGCGCGGACCGGCGAACGCGGTCATGGCCTCGGGCAGGAAACCCTGCTCAGCCAGACGCTCACGGGCCATGCGCTCCAGGTCGCGGGCGGCCTGGACCTGCATGCGGGCCGGAATCTCTTCGGAAAAGAGCTCGAGAAGCAGCTGAGGCATTACTGGACTCCGGCCTCAAGCGGCTCGGGCGAAAGACGCTCTCGACCTTCGGCGCGCTGAACCTCGTTCCACTGGTCCATCAGCGCTCGCGTGGTGAAATGGCCGTAGAGCTTGCCGCCCTTTTCATACTGCCAATCGCTGACTTGTTCGTCTTCAAAGGTGACCACCGAGCCGTACTGGAGATCTCCGAGATCATCGGGTGGGTTGGCGAGCGTTCCGCGGCCGCCGTCCGCCTCACGCACCACGTCAAAAACCCAGATGTGCTCCTCACCGTCCCGCGACACCGTAGGAAGACCGACCTTCACGGCGAACTCGCTGTAGCCCGGGGGCGGAGCCTCATGGAGGCGCCAGAAGATCGGCAGGGTTTCCTGCGCCTGCGCCATCGCAGCTACGACCGCCGGATCATCTTCCGTGACGAAGACCATTTCTTCGTTCTCAGGCCGCGCCTCGGCGCAGCCGGCGAGCCCGGCCATCAGACAGGCGACGACGGAGAACAGGACGGGCCTCATGCGTTGCCCCCCTCATTGGCGACCCAGGCCTCGGCGCACATCTTGGTCAGGTCGCGGATGCGGCCGATATAGCTCTGACGCTCGGCCACCGCGATGGCGCCGCGGGCGTCCATCAGGTTGAACAGGTGGCTGGCCTTGAGGACGTGGTCATAGGCCGGCAGCACGATGGCTTGACCCTGCGGCCCCTTCATCGCCAGCAGACGCGGGACCTGAGTCTCCATGTCCTCGAACTGCCGCTTGAGGGTGGCCACGTCATAGCCGTCGAAATTGGCCGTCGACTGCTGGCGCTCGTTCTCCAGGAACACCTCGCCATAGGTCATGGGCGCCGGCCCGTCGGGATCGTTGAAGGCCAGGTCTGTGAAATGGTCGACGCCCTGCAGATACATGGCCAGCCGTTCCAGCCCGTAGGTGAGTTCGCCGGCCACGGGCCAGACGTCCACGCCCCCCACCTTCTGGAAGTAGGTGTACTGAGTCACCTCCATACCATCGCACCAGACTTCCCAGCCCAGGCCCCAGGCGCCCACGGTGGGGTTCTCCCAGTCGTCCTCGACGAAGCGGATGTCGTGCAGCCGGGTGTCGAGGCCGATGGCCTCCAGGCTGCCCAGATAGAGATCCTGCAGATCGTCGGGGTTCGGCTTCAGGATCACCTGGTACTGGTAATAGTGCTGCAGGCGGTTGGGGTTCTCCCCATAGCGGCCGTCGGCCGGGCGACGGGAGGGCTGCACATAGGCCGCCCGCCACGGCTTTGGACCGAGCGCGCGCAGCACCGTGGCCGGGTGAAGCGTGCCCGCCCCCACCTCCACGTCATGCGGCTGCAGGATTACGCAACCCTGGCGGCTCCAATAGTCATGGA
The DNA here is from genome assembly GCA_937910255.1 of uncultured Caulobacteraceae bacterium. Classification (GTDB taxonomy): domain Bacteria; phylum Pseudomonadota; class Alphaproteobacteria; order Caulobacterales; family Caulobacteraceae; genus Phenylobacterium. The sequence continues at coordinate 4,360 of CALEOQ010000471.1, forward strand.
GTTTCAGGATCAGGCCCTGAAACGAGAGCGGTTTTTCTGAGGACATCTGGGGCTGATTTGCAGGCGCAAAAAAAGTCGGCGGACCATAGGGCCCGCCGACCTGTGCATCAAGCGCGCGGCGAAGATCAGTTGCCGGTGGGCTCGGTCATCTTGCCGGCCCGCGACTGCGGACCACCGTACTTGGCGCGATTTTCCTCGGTGTCAGGAACGGGTCCGTTGGTGACCAGGGTGACGTCGAGCGTGGCTCCGGTCCGGGCCGAGGCCATCGTTCCGGCCTCCGTGGCCGCCGTGGCGTCGCCGCGGGCCATTGCGCCGGGCTGGTTCACGGCGCCGGACATGCTGGAGTTCATCTGGGTCCCGGCGGACATGTCGCCCTTGGCGTCCATGCCCGTTGCGGCCTCGCCCGTCACCCGGCCGTCGGGCATGCGCGTATAGCCGGCGTCAGAGCCCGTCGGGCGCGTGGAATCCACCGAGGGAAGCCCCGTGCTGGAGCGGGTGTGGTCGGCGGGATAGGCCTGGTTCTCAGTCTCGCCGGCCGTGGCGCCCGCGCCCATCTGGGCCTGGGCCGCGCCGGTGGTCAGAAGCGCCGCGACCGAGGCGGCGGAGAGGATCATCTTGAGGTTCATTGCTGCATTCCTTTGCGTTTCAACGAAGCCCGCAGGTCCCCCCCGCCGTCCTGTCAGACTTTTGGCCTAGTTGCCTCGCGGCGCCGAGTTCTGGCCGGCGTTCGAGAGGGGTTCGCCGTATTCGGCGCGATTTTCCGGTGTGTCCGGAATGGGTTGCATGGCGCTCGTCTGGGCAGGCGCCGTGGCCGAGGTGTCCGGGGCCATGCCTGTGGGCGCGGCCTCAGTTGCGGGCGGGGCAGGTTCGTATGTGGCCGAGGCGTCAGCGCCTGCGGCGGCGTCAGCGCCTGCGGCGGCGTCAGCGGCCGGCGAGGCAGCCGCTGCGGCCGGGACCGAGCCCGGCATCAGAACCTTGTCCACCACATGAACCACGCCGTTGTCGGCCATCACATCGCCCTGGACGACCCGAGCCTGGCCGACCATCCAGGTGTCGCCGCTGCCGTCCACCTCGATGTTCTCACCGGCCACGGTCGGCACCGGACCCTTGGCCCCGTCGATCTTCGAACCGTCCAGGACCGCATTGACCACATGGTAGGTCAGCAGCTTCTGCAGTTCGGCGCGGTTTTCCTCGGCCATCAGCCGGTCGAGCTCGCCGGCCGGCAGGGCGGCGAAGGCGGCGTCGGTGGGGGCGAAGACCGTCAGGTTGCTGTTGTCCTTCAGGAGCCCAACAAGGTTGGTCGCCTCCAGGGCCTTGACCAGGGTGGTGAATTGCCCCGAGGCCTGAACCGTCTCCACGATGTCGCCGGCGGGGGCCACCTGCGTGCTGGCGCGGGCGGACGCGCCAGCCTGGGCGGCGGGCACGCCTTCGGAAGGCGTCGAAGGCGCGGGCGTCATGGCGTCCTGAGCCTGCGCGGCGCCCGCGATCAGGGCGGCGGCGGCGGTGGCGGTCATCAGGCGGGTCAGATGCATAGTCATCCTCTCGTCAGTTGGGAGCACGACCCGGAAAGGCCCGGGCCGCGGGTCGAGAGGTTTACGCAGCCGTCGCCGATCAGTTGCCCGTGATCACGCCCTCGTGATCACGGCGGCGCTTGCCCGCAGCCCCGGCGCCCAAGGCGGCGGCGGTTCGGCAGCTTATGACCATTTATTGCGCATTCCCGCCCCGTGAACGCCCAGAAAACGCACACGGGTGGGCTTTCCTTAACCTGGGGATGTGCGACGCCCCCCCGTTTGGCCGACCGTCGATAGCGTAACAGTCGCCGTCAACCGACACCGTCGGAATGGGGCCATGGGGCTTGGTGACGGCTCGAACCAAAAAGGGGACGCGCGGCGTAAAGCCGTCGCGATAGCGAGCGGATGAAACTGATCATGGCGATCGTCAAACCCTTCAAGCTGGACGACGTGCGCGAAGCGCTCGTCAGCGCCGGCGTTGAAGGCCTGACGGTCTCGGAAGTCAAAGGCTATGGCCGCCAAAAGGGCCAGACCGAGATCTATCGCGGCGCGGAGTACCAGGTGAACTTCGTGCCGAAGGTCAAGCTGGAGGCCGTCGTCGATGATGCGGCCGCAGCCAAGGCCGTCGAGGCCATCAAGGCCGCCGCCGCCACTGGCAAGATCGGCGACGGCAAGATCTTCGTCATCAATGTCGAGGATGCGGTGCGTATCCGCACCGGCGAGACCGGGGCCGCCGCCCTTTGAGGGCGCAAAGAAACGGGACAAGGGGATAGTCACATGTTGTCATTGAAATTCAACCGGTTGGCGGGGCTTATGCTTGCCGCCGCCATCGTCGGGGCGCCCGCCGCCTCGGCCTGGGCTCAGGAAGCGCCGCCGCCGGCCGAAGCCGCGATCGAGGCGCCCGCCGAAGAGGCCGCGCCCATGCCCGAAACGGCGTCGGTCGAGGAGGCCCCCGTCGAAGAGGCTGCGCCGACCGATCTGTTCGCCCACCAGGTGCCTCTGGAACTGAATGAGGCGTCCACGGGCTGGATCCTGGTCTCGACCTGCCTGGTCCTGCTGATGACCATCCCTGGCCTGGCGCTCTTCTACGGCGGCATGGTGCGGCAGAAGAACGTGATCAACACGGTGGCGACCAGCTTTGCGATCACCGCCCTGGTGACCGTGCTCTGGATGGCGGTTGGCTACAGCATCGCCTTCGGCACCAACGCCGATGAGGGTCTGAACGCCTATATGGGCAGCTTCGACGCCCTGTTCCTCGGCGGCGTCACCGTCGAGACGGCGCACTCGCTGACCTCGGGCCTGCCGGAGTTCCTCTGGATCATGTTCCAGCTGACCTTCGCCATCATCACCCCCGCCCTCATCGCCGGCGCCTTCGCCGAGCGGATGAAATTCTCGGCCATGCTGCTCTTCATGGGTCTGTGGTCGGTGTTCGTCTATGCGCCCATCTGCCATTGGGTGTGGGGCGGCGGCTTCCTCGGCGGCGCGGGCGTGCTCGACTTCGCCGGCGGCACCGTGGTGCACATCAATGCGGGCGTCGCCGGTCTGGTCTGCGCCATCGTCCTGGGCAAGCGCAAAGGCTACGGCGTCGACAACATGGCGCCCAACAACCTCGTCTACACCATGATCGGCGCCAGCCTGCTGTGGGTCGGCTGGTTCGGCTTCAACGCCGGCTCGGAATGGGCGGCTGACGGCCTCGCTTCCGCCGCCATGATGAACACCCAGGTCGCCGCCGCGGGCGCGGCCCTCACCTGGATGGTCATCGAGTGGGTCGAGCGCAAGAAGCCCGGCATGCTGGGCCTGGCTTCGGGCGCCATCGCCGGCCTCGTGGCCGTGACGCCGGCCGCCGGCTTCGTCAATCCGCAGGGCGCGCTGATCATCGGCCTCGTCGGCGGCGCGGCGGCCTATGTCGGCGCGGTGTGGCTGAAGAAGATGCTCAAGTATGACGACAGCCTGGACGCCTTCGGCGTGCATGGGGTGGCCGGCATCGCCGGCGCCCTGCTCACCGGCGCCCTGGCCGATCCGGCCATCAACGGCGCCGGCGAAGGCGCCAGCGTGATCACCCAGGGCTACGGCATCCTGGCCACGATCGCCTGGTCGGCCGTCGTCACCTTCATCATCCTGATGATCTGCAAGTTCACCGTCGGACTGCGGGTCTCCGAGGAAGAAGAAGTCGAAGGTCTGGACCTTTCCCAGCATGGGGAAGCCATCCACAGCTGATCTGCCGCTCAAGGCTGATTGCGGAACGGGGGTCCTTCGGGGCCCCCGTTTTCGTTGGGCCCCACGGTTGGCGGCGGCCGTGGATCAGCGCCGGCGCACGTGGCGCCAAAGCCGCCTCAGGCCGGGTCGGGCCAGGGACCGCCCAGCCGGCAGCGACGCACCCACCAGTCGGGGCGCAGGCGCTCCAGCCGCTCGGCCAGCTGCTCGGCTTCGATGTCGCTGGGACAGAGGGCGAAGCAGGTGGCGCCCGATCCCGACATCCGGGCCAGCAACACCTCCGGCTCGGCCGCCAGATCAGCCAGGACGTCCCCGATCTCAGGCGCAACGCCGATGGCGGCGGCCTCCAGGTCGTTGCGCTGCAGGCTGAGCCAGCCGGCCAGTTCCTCGACGCTCTCGAAGGCCTCGGGCATGGGCGGCGGCGCGACGTCGCCGAAGACTCCCAGGGCGTCGAACCGCCCATAGACCGCTGCGGTGGAGGCCGGAACGCCGGGATTGATCAGCACCGCCGGACAGGCCGGCAGGCCCGGGGCGGGCGTCAGGACCTCTCCCCGCCCCTCCGCCAGCACCGGCGCGCCCCAGAGACAGGCGGCGCCGTCGGCGCCCAGGTCGGCAGCGATGGCCTGCAAGGCCTCATCAGAAAGCTCCGGCGCCCAGGCCGGCCGCAGCAGCCGCAGGGCCGCGCCCGCATCGCTGGAGCCGCCCCCCAGGCCCGCCGCCACCGGCAGGGCCTTGTCCAGCATCAGTCCGACAGGCGCCCGGGGGCCGCGAATGACGGCCAGCAAGGCCTGGGCCGCCCGCAGGACCAGATTGTCCCCCTCCCCCGCCAGCGCGCCGGCGAAGGGTCCCGTCAGTCGAAACTCCAGCGCGTCAGCCGGGGCCAGCGAGAGACGGTCGCCCACATCGGCGAAGACCAGAAGCGAACTCAGCGGGTGATAGCCGTCGTCCCCAGGGGCGCCGACATGCAGGAAGAGATTGACCTTGGCCGGCGCAAAGGCCTGTCCGAACATGGGCGACGTCCTAGCGGGCCACCGATGGCGGCGTTGGAACGGCCGCCGGCTCGGTCGCCGCAGCCACCCGCGGCTGCGGTCCCAGCCCGGACTCCAGCTTGGCTTCGGCGTTCTGACGCATCTTGTCGTCCGGCTCGAGGGTCAGGACCCGGCGCCACTGGAACACAGCCTCGTCCTCGCGGCCGACCTGCCAGTAGGCGTCGCCCAGGTGGTTGTTGACCTCCGGATCGCCGGCCTCGAGTTCGACGGCCTCTTCGAGGAGTTCGACCGCCCGGTCATACTGACCCAGCCGGTAGTAACCCCAGCCCAGGCTGTCGACCATGGCGCCCGAGCGCGGATTGGCGTCCACCGCCATCTGGACCATGACCAGGGCCTCTTCCAGGCGTTCGCCGCGATCGATCCAGCCATAGGCCAGATAGTTCAGGATGTCGGGCTCGTTGGGGTTGAGCTCCAAAGCCGCCGACAGATCCGCCTCGGCCTTGGGCCAATCGCCCATGCGCTCATAGGCCGCCCCGCGGGCGAACAGCAGCCGCCAGTCCGGCGCCGGACTGGAGGCGATCAGCTGGTCCAGGGGCGCGATGGCCTCGGCGTACTTCTCATTGGTCCGCAGCAGGTCGGCCAGGGTCAGCAGGGCCACGGGGTCGCCGTTGCTGGCGTTGGCCCGGGCGATCTCCAGGGCGCGCTCGGTTTCATCGGCGCCCTGATAGCTCCAGGCCAGCTTGCTCTGGGCCGTGGCGTATTCGGGTTGATTGGGCTTCACCCGCTCATAGGCCGCCCGCGCCGCCTCCAGATCGCCAGCCGCGCCCATCAGGTCGCCGACCATCATCCAGGCGTCCACCCGGTCTGGGTCCAGGCGCAGGGCCAGCCGCACATAGGCCAGGGCGAACTGGCTCTGTCGAGCAGCCAGCATGGCGGCGGCGGGGGTGAGGAGGGCCTCGGCGGCGCCTTCTCGCACGGTGGGCGGCGGCGGTGGGCTGCGACGCGCCGTCGCTCGCGCCCTGGCCTCGGTCAGGGCTGTATCCCGAGGGAAGTTCGCCAGGGCCTGGTCATAGAGGGCCACGGCGTCATCGCGGCGTCCGCGGCGCTCCAGGAATTCTCCATAGGCGACCACCAGCATCGGGGCGGCCTCGGCCCCCTCGGTCAGGGCCTTGAAGTCCGTCTCGGCCTCGTCATAGCGCCGCGCGCGCTCGAACTGATAAGCCTGCCCCAGCATACCGAAATACTGGACCAGCCGGTCGCCGGGCACGTCAGGCCGGCGGATGGCCGCCTGCTGGTCGCCGGCCGAAGCCGCAGCCCAGGGGGTCAGCAGAGCCGCCGCCGTGCGGTGGGGAAAGCCGATCTCCTGCTCGGTCAGCAGGGTGTAGGCCGTCGCGCCCTTGCCGTCGGCCAGGGCCTCGACGGCGCGCACCAGCCGCCCCAGACGCTTGGCGCCTTCCGAGGCGTTCTCATCGACAGGCGCGATCTCGGCGGCGCGTTCGATCTCGCCGCTCAGCACGGCGGCGGTGAAGGCCCGCTCGGCCAGCAGGCCCGGCTGGGCGCTGACGTCTGTGGCGCGGTCGAAATAGTCCGCAGCCTGCCGGCTCTCGCCGTCATTGAGCGCCGCCTGCCCGGCCAGGAAGAGGCCGTACGACGAACGGTCTGGCAGGCTGGCGCCCGGCGGGGCTGTGCTCGCGCAGGCGGCGAGAAGGAACAGGGGGACCGTCACGGTCAAGGATCGAAGACGCATCCCCCTAGGGTTTCCTGTTCCACGCGCCGCCGCAAGCGCGCGTGCGTCACATATTCGGATAGTTGGGCCCATCGCCCCCTTGCGGGGTCGTCCAGACGATATTCTGCGACGGATCCTTGATGTCGCAGGTTTTACAGTGAACGCAGTTCTGGAAGTTGATCTGGAACTTCGGGTTCTGGCCGGCCTCGTCGTAGAGCACCTCGTAGACGCCCGCGGGGCAGTACAGACGCGCCGGCTCGCCGAAGCGCGGCAGATTCACCTCGATCGGCACCGACGGATCCTTGAGCCGCAGGTGGGCCGGCTGGTTCTCGTCATGGTTGGTCGCCGACAGGAAGACCGAGGACAGCTTGTCGAAGCTGATCTCATTGTCCGGCTTGGGATAGACGATGGGCTCGTAGTCCTTGGCCAGGCCCGTGGACTCCGCATCGGTCTTGCCGTGCTTCATGGTGCCGAAGATCGAGAAGCCGCCGGTCAGGTTGCTGATCGTCATATCGACGCCGCTGATCAGCGTGCCCAGGGCCGTGCCGAACTTGGCGATGATCGGCTTGGTGTTGCGGACGATCTTCAGTTCCTTGTGGACCCACGAGGCCTTGAAGGCGGTCTCGTACTCGGCCAGCTCATCGCCCTGGCGGCCATTCTGGATGGCGGCGAAGGCGGCTTCGGCGGCCAGCATGCCGGTCTTCATGGCGTTATGGCTGCCCTTGATGCGGGGCACGTTCACGAAGCCCGCCGAACAGCCGATCAAGGCGCCGCCGGGGAAGAACAGCTTGGGGATCGACTGCAGGCCGCCCTCGGTGATGGCCCGCGCGCCATAGGCGATGCGCTTGCCGCCTTCGAGATGGGGCCGCACGGCCGAGTGCTGCTTGAAGCGCTGGAACTCGTCGAACGGCGACAGCCAGGGGTTCTTGTAGTTCAGGTGCACCACGAAGCCGATGGCCACGTAGTTGTCCCCGAAGTGGTACATGAAGCTGCCGCCGCCGGTCTTGTCGTCCAGCGGCCAGCCCAGGGTGTGCTGCACCAGGCCCGGCTGGAACTTCTCGTCGGGAACCTGCCACAGCTCCTTCAGGCCGATCCCGAACTTCTGGGGCTGCTTGCCCTCGGAGAGGCCGAACTTGGCGATCAACTGCTTGGCGAGCGAACCTCGGACGCCCTCGCCGATGAAGGTGTACTTGGCCAGCAACTCGACGCCGGGCTGGTAGTCGGCGCCCTTGTTCCCGTCCTTGTCGATGCCGAACACGCCGGCCACCACGCCGCGCACGGCGCCGTTCTCGTCGAACAGCACCTCGGAGAGATCGGAGAGCGCCGTGTAGGGAAAGAGTGTAGATCTCGGTGGTCGCCGTATCACTAAAAAAAAAACAACAACACACCCCCCCTCCCCCCACTGCGACCTCACCCCACGCCCACACCCCCAATCCACTCACACTCGCCTCCCCCCGCACCCCC
>CALEOQ010000472.1 GCA_937910255.1 uncultured Caulobacteraceae bacterium
AGTCTGGAGAGAATACAGGATGACTAGTGTGTTAGCGCAGTATATTATTTTTTTTTTCAAGCAGCAGACGGCATACGAGATTACGACGTGACTGGAGTTCAGACGTGTGCTCTTCCGATCTGGAGGAGCTGGCCGCCCTGCTGTCGTCCGAGCACGGCAAGGTGATCGCCGACTCCAAAGGCGACATCCAGCGGGGCCTGGAGGTGATCGAGTTCGCCTGCGGCATCCCCCACGCCCTGAAGGGCGAATTCACCGAGGGGGCCGGTCCGGGGATCGATGTCTGGTCCATGCGCCAGCCCCTGGGCGTGGCGGCCGGCATCACGCCGTTCAACTTCCCGGCCATGATCCCGATGTGGATGTTCGGGGTGGCCGTGGCGGTGGGCAACGCCTTCATCCTCAAGCCGTCCGAGAAGGACCCCAGCGTGCCGGTGCGGCTGGCCGAGCTGTTCATGGAGGCCGGCGCCGAGGCGGGCGTCGAGGTGGCCGGCGTGCTGAACGTGGTCCATGGCGACAAGGCCTGCGTCGACGCCATCCTGACCCATCCCGACATCGCCGCCGTCAGCTTCGTCGGCTCCTCCCACATCGCCCAGTATGTCTATGCGACCGGCGCAGCCCACGGGAAACGGGTCCAGGCCATGGGCGGGGCCAAGAACCACGGCGTCCTGCTGCCCGACGCCGACCTGGACGCCGCGGCCAGTGACATCCTGGGCGCCGCCTTCGGTTCGGCCGGCGAGCGCTGCATGGCCTTGCCGGTGGCCGTACCCGTCGGGGCTCGGACCGCCGAGGCCTTCCGCGAGCTGATGGTGGCCAAGATCGAGACCCTCAAGATCGGCGTCTCCGCCGACCCGGCCGCTCAGTACGGCCCGGTGGTCAGCGCCGCCCACCACCGACGCGTCACCGACTACATCCAGATGGGGGTGGACGAGGGCGCCGAGCTGGTGGCCGACGGCCGCGGCTTTTCCTTGCAGGGCCACGAGAAGGGCTTTTTCATCGGTCCCACCCTGTTCGACCATGTGAAGCCGACCATGCGGTCCTACCAGGAGGAGATCTTCGGTCCCGTCCTGCAGATCGTGCGGGCCGAGACCTTCGAAGAGGCCCTGGCCCTGCCCTCGCAGCACGCCTATGGCAACGGCGTCTCGATTTTCACGCGGAACGGCCGGGCCGCCCGGGAGTTCGCCTCGCGGGTCAATGTCGGCATGGTCGGGATCAATGTGCCCATCCCCGTGCCGGTGGCCTATCACAGCTTCGGCGGCTGGAAGCGCAGCGCCTTCGGCGACGCCAACCAGCACGGGATGGAGGGCGTGCGCTTCTACACCAAGGTCAAGACGGTCACCGCCCGCTGGCCCGAGGGCGAGGCGAGCGATCAGGCCTTCGTCATCCCCACCATGAGATAGGCTTTCGGCGTCGGCCCCCTATGGCCTAGGCTGGTCATGAGCTTTGGAGCGATCGAGCATGAAGAATTTCCGCCTCTGGGCGATCCTGGCCCTGGTCGTCGTGGTGGCCGGTCTCGGCGCCTATTTCTATTGGAACCACGAAGTCCGCTGGAGACCCAATACCGTGACCGAACACCAGGCCGAGATCGCTGAAATGCTGGAGGGCGCGGGCTGGGTCTCGCCGGGAATCGAAGGCCCGGCGGTCTATATGGTCTCCTTCCGCACCTGCCCCGACTGCCTGCGCTTCAAGGCCGAGCAGTTCCCCGACCTGCATGCGGCGGGGATCGACACCCGGGTGATCGAGATCGCCCGGCGTGAGGTGAATGGCCTTGAGCGTTCGACCCCTGAGGAGCGGGCCACGGTGGCCGAACTCTGGCTCAACCGCGACTGGGGCCTGTTCGAGCGCTGGGTGCAGGTGCCGGCTTCAGCCTGGACCGCGCCGGGCATTCCGCCCGCCGATGGCGACGCCGCCCGCATGGCGGTGGTTGAGGCGGGCCGTGATCTGGTCGATCAACTCACGCCGCTGCTTGCGGACAACGGCGTCGATTTCGCCTATCCGCTGCTGGTCTGGTGGGACCAGGACGGCCAGATGAAGGCCTGCGCCTGTGAGCGCCGGGAAACCTATCGCTTCCTGCGCGAAGACCTCGGCCTGCCGGCCAGGAGCGATACGCCCCTGGTGCCGGCGGGCGAGGAAGACGGCGTCCCCGCCCCCGCCACGCCGATGGAGCCGCAGGCCTCCTGACCGACGGCTCAGAGGCCGCCGGAATTGATTTCCTTGGTGCGGGCCTGGGTCTTCGGACCCTGGCTCTTTTCCGGGGCGCGATCGCCGCGGCTGGCGGAGTGGACGGCGGCGCCGCCGGTGTCCTGGCCCCATTCGGCCTGAGGATTGTCGTCCTGCTCCAGGTCATGGACATCGACATTGGCCGGCGTGCCGGCGCCCAGGTCGCCGCCGGTGTCGCCCATGCCCGTGGCGTTGCGGGGCTCCAGCCGCGTCCCATCGATCCGGGAGACGGCGGGCTTGGGCTCGGCCTGCTGCTGTTGCTGCTGCCGGGGTTGTTCGCGGGGGGCGTCGGCCGCCCGGTCGGGATCGCGCTGCTGATCCATCTCACGCTGGCCCAGGCCCCCGCCCTGCTGGCGGGTGCGGTTGGCGTCGGTGACGTCGGGATCGAATGTGCGGGGCTCATCGGCCATGGCGGTTCTCCTCCTTGCTGTGGGTCATGCCAGGACAACCGACCGGCGCCGGGACCTGTTCCGACGCTCAAGCTCGCCTTGCCGGTCAGTGGCCGATTGTGATCGCGCCCTCAGCGACAGAGCGCGTTCCGCCAAGTGGGGCCGGTTATCGGCACAAAACGCGCTCTAACCTCAGGATTTGGAGCATGAGGCGATCTGACGGTTTCGCCTGATCGCGTCATGCTCTAGGGGGCGGGGCATGACGTCCGCCCTCGAAGCCGCCTACCGCGCCCGCCTGGAGCGTGGGGAGATCCGACCCGATCCGGCCCAGGCCGCGGCCCTGCCGGCCCTGGCGCGGCTGGAGGCCGACCTGGCGGCCAGCGAGCCCGGCGTACTCTTCGGGCGGCTGCGCAAACCCCAGAGCCAGAAAGGCGTCTATCTCTGGGGGCCGGTGGGCCGGGGCAAGTCCATGCTGATGGACCTGTTCTACGAGACCGCGCCGGTGGCCAGGAAGCGCCGCACCCACTTCCACGTCTTCATGGGCGAGGTTCACCGGCTGATCGACGCCTGGCGCAAGGGCGACGCCGCCGCCCGCAAGGCGAAGTTCGGCCAGCATCGCGGCGACGACCCCATCCCCCCGGTGGCCGATGTGGTGGCCGCTCAGGCCCGCCTGCTCTGCTTCGATGAGTTCCAGGTCACCGACATCGCCGACGCCATGCTCCTGGGCCGTCTGTTCACCGCCCTGTTCGACCGCGGGGTGACCCTGGTGGCCACCTCCAACCGCGTGCCCGACGCCCTCTATCGCAACGGCATCAACCGCCAGCTCTTCCTGCCCTTCATCGACCTCTTGAAATCCCAGGCCGAGGTGGTCTCGGTGGCCGGCGAGCACGACTACCGCCTCGACCGGCTGAGGGCGGCCGGGGTCTGGTTCTCGCCCATCGACCCGGACAATGAGCGGACCTTCGATGGGCTCTGGAACGACATGCTCGACGGGGACGAGGAGTTGGGCGAGACCCTCGAGGTCCTGGGCCGCAAGATCCACCTGCCCCACGCCACCGGCGGCCTGCTGCGGGCGAGCTTCGCCAGCCTCTGCGGCGTCGCGCTGGGGCCGAATGACTATCTGGCCCTGGCCGAGCGCTTCCACACGGTGTTTCTCGAGCGCGTGCCGCGGCTGACGCCCGCCCGGCGGGAAGAGGCCCGGCGCTTCGTCACCCTGATCGATGCGCTCTATGAGGCCCACGCCAAGCTGATCGTCCTGGCCGAGGCCGAGCCGACCAAGCTCTATCCGGAGGGCGACGGCGCCTTCGAGTTCGAACGCACCGCCTCGCGCCTGCAGGAGATGCGCTCAGCCGACTGGCTCACCGAGCGGGGCTAGGGTCCCGCCCCCCAAAACCGTCATGCTCGGCCTTGTGCCGAGCATCCCTCTCAGGCCCGCAGGCTCTCGACCAGCTGGCGGGCGACGGGGCGCAGTTCGTCCAGGCTGCGGACGCAGATCTTCAGCTCCCGGGCCGCCCAGTCGTCGGTGAGCGCGACAATGGCCAGGTTCATGGTGCACACGGCCCGCGCCGCGGTGGTCTCCGGCACGACGCCCACGCCCACCCCGCACTCCACCAGCCGGCAGACCGCGTCGAAGCTGCGCAGCTGCACCCGCAGCCGCAGGCGCCGGCCCTCCCGGCTGGCCCGGGCGGCGAGGAAGCGCTGCAGGGAGCTGGCACGGTCCAGGCCCACCAGGTCGTAGTCCAGCACCTGGGCGAAGGCGGCGTTGATATTCTGGGCCAGAGGGTGGTCCAGGGCCGTGACCACCACGAAGCGGTCGGTGCGGAAGGCGAAGGTCTCCAGGGCGCCCACATCCACCGTCCCGGCGACGATGCCCACATCGGCGGCGCCCTCGGCCACCAGGCCGACGATCTCGTCGGACAGCCGCTCCTCAAGGTCCACGCTGACCTGGGGGTTGTCGGCCAGGAAGGAGGACAGGGCCTCGGGCAGGAATTCGGTCAGGGCGTTGGTGTTGGCCAGGACGCGCACCTCGCCGGCGGCGCTGTCGGCGATGAGGCCGAGCTCATCCTGCATCCGCGCGCTCTGTTCCAGGAGGCCCCGGGCGTGTTTGAGCAGCAGCAGGCCGGCCGGCGTGGGCGTCACCCCCAGGCGCGAGCGGGTCAGCAGGGCCGCGCCCAGGGACTGCTCCATGGCCCGGATGCGGGTCGATGCGGCCGCCAGCGCCAGGGCCGAGCGCTCAGCGCCGCGGGTGATGGAGCCGGCCTCCACCACGTCGCAGAACAGCCTCAGATCCACCAGATCGAACCGCATCCTTCGTCTCCCGCGAAGGAAGGCTACAACAAAGACGCATTGCCCGGGAGGCCGAAAGCCGAGAGACTTCCGCGCCAGCGAAGGCGCACAGGCTGGGCGATTGTGTCCGGCGGCTTCGTTGACACCCCCAGATGGCGGCGTAAAAGCGGCCTTCAAGCAAGCTAGGGCAAGAGGGAGCGGCTGTAGAACCGATGTCGGACGCCTCGAAGACTATCCGGGTCAGACCCACCTCGCCGCACGTTCAGGTGTGGCGCTGGCATCTCACCGCGCTCACCTCCATCGCCCACCGGATCACCGGCGTCGGCCTCTATGTGGGCACGCTGATCCTGGCGGGCTGGGCCATTTCGCTGGCCATGGGGCCTGAAGCCTATGGCGCCTTCATGGGCGTCATGGGCTCGGTCCTGGGCAAGCTGGTGATGTTCGCGCTCAGCCTGGCGGTCTTCTTCCACCTGGCCAAGGGCGTCCAGCACCTGATCTGGGACACCGGGGTGGGGCTGAAGCTGCAGGCGGCTAACGCCGGCGCGGTGGCCACCGTCGCCTTCGCCATCGTGGCCACCATCGTGGTCTGGATCATCGCCGCCATGACGGGAGCGCTCTGATGGCCGATTTCCGCACGCCCTTCTCCCGGGCCCAGGGCCTAGGCGCCGCCGGCCACGGGGTCGGCCACTGGATCACCGAGCGGGTCACCTCGATCGCGCTGATCCCCCTGGTGCTGTGGGGCGTCTTCGCCGTCCTGCGCCTGGCCCGCAGCGACTATGACATGGCCGTGGCCTGGCTGGCCTCGCCGATCAACGCCGTGCTGCTCGCCCTGCTGACCGTGATCAGCTTCATGCACATGAACTCGGGCATGCGGGTGGTGATCGAGGACTATATCCACCGCAAGATCACCAAGGCGGCCCTGCTGCTGCTGAACCTCTTCGTCTGCGCGCTGTTCGGCGCGCTCGCCCTCTTCTCCATCCTGAAGGTCGCCCTCTCGGGCGGAGCTTACTGAGCATGGCCGCATACGAATTCATCGACCACAAGTTCGACGTCGTCGTCGTGGGCGCCGGCGGTTCGGGCCTGCGCGCCGCGCTCGGCTGCGCCCAGGCGGGCCTCAAGACCGCTTGCGTCTCCAAGGTCTTCCCGACCCGCTCGCACACGGTGGCCGCCCAGGGCGGCATCTCGGCGAGCCTGGGAAATATGAGCCAGGATGACTGGCGCTGGCACATGTACGACACCGTCAAGGGGTCGGACTGGCTGGGCGACCAGGACGCCATCGAATATCTCTGCCGCAACGCGCCGGCCGCCGTCTATGAGCTCGAGCACTGGGGCGTGCCCTTCTCGCGCACCGAGGACGGCAAGATCTATCAGCGCGCCTTTGGCGGCATGACCAGCAACTATGGCGAGGCGCCGATCCAGCGCACCTGTGCGGCGGCCGACCGCACCGGTCACGCCATGCTGCACACCATGTATGGCCAGTCGCTGGCCAACAACACCGAGTTCTTCATCGAGTATTTCGCCCTCGACCTGATCATGGAAGACGGCGTCTGCCGGGGCGTCACCGCCTGGAAGCTGGACGACGGCACCCTGCACCGGTTCCAGGCCCAGATGGTCATCCTGGCCACCGGCGGCTATGGCCGCGCCTACTTCTCCTGCACCAGCGCCCACACCTGCACCGGCGACGGCAACGCCATGGTCCTGCGGGCTGGCCTGCCCCTGCAGGACATGGAGTTCGTGCAGTTCCACCCCACCGGCATCTATGGCGCCGGCTGCCTGATCACCGAGGGCGCCCGGGGCGAGGGCGGCTATCTGACCAATTCCGAGGGCGAGCGCTTCATGGAGCGCTATGCGCCGTCCGTGAAGGACCTGGCGCCGCGGGACATGGTCAGCCGGGCCATGACCATCGAGATCCGCGAAGGCCGCGGGGTGGGGCCGAACAAGGACCACATCTTCCTGCACCTGGACCACCTGGACCCCAAGGTGCTGCACCAGCGCCTGCCGGGCATTTCCGAGAGCGCCCGGGTGTTCTCCGGCGTGGACGTGACCAAGGCCCCGATCCCGGTCCTGCCGACCGTGCACTACAATATGGGCGGCATCCCCACGAACTTCTATTCCGAGGTGGTCACCCGCGACGGCGACAACCCCGACAGCGTCATCCCCGGCCTGATGGCCGTGGGCGAGGCGGCCTGCGTCTCGGTGCACGGCGCCAACCGCCTGGGCTCCAACTCGCTGATCGACCTGGTGGTGTTCGGCCGCTCGGCCGCCCTGCGCGCCGCCGACATCCTGACGCCTGGCGCCAAGCAGCCCGAGCTGAAGGCCAGCCATACCGACGCCCACCTGGCCCGCTTCGACCGCCTGCGTAACGCCAAGGGCGGCACGCCGACGGCCCAGCTGCGCCTGGACATGCAGAAGGCCATGCAGGAGGACGCCGCGGTGTTCCGCACCGGCGAGAGCCTGGCCTCGGGCGTGGCGCGCCTGGACAAGATCCACGGCCAGCGCGGCGACATCCAGGTCACCGACCGCGGCATGATCTGGAACACCGATCTCGTCGAGACCCTGGAGTTCGACAACCTGATCGGCCAGGCCGCCGTCACCGTGAACGGGGCGCTGAACCGCACCGAGAGCCGCGGCGCCCACGCCCGGGAAGACTATCCCGACCGTGACGACGAAAACTGGATGAAGCACACGCTGACCTGGTTCGACGACGCCACCGGCAAGGTGAAGCTGGACGACCGTCCGGTCCACTCCTTCACCCTCAGCAACGACATCGCCTACATCCCGCCGAAGGCGCGGGTCTACTAGGGGGCGAACCGTGGCCCCCTTCGTCGCTCATTCCCGGCTTCGGACCGAACGCGCCGCGCGCGCGGGGTCCGGGGTCTTCGCCTAAGGAAAGCCTCCGATGGTCGAACTCGCCCTGCCCAAGAACTCCCGCGTCCAGAAGGGCCGCCATCACCCGGCCCCGGCCGGCGCCAAGAGCGTCAAGACCTTCAAGGTCTATCGCTATGACCCCGAGGGGACCGAGAACCCCCGGTGGGACACCTATGACGTGGACACCGACGCCTGCGGCCCCATGGTCCTGGACGCCCTGATCCACATCAAGAACACCATGGACCCGACCCTGGCCTTCCGCCGCTCGTGCCGGGAAGGGGTCTGCGGCTCCTGCGCCATGAACATCGGCGGCCGCAATACGCTCGCCTGCACCCATGGCTGGGAAGAGGTGCCCGGCCAGACCTGCACCATCAGCCCGCTGCCGCACATGCCGGTGGTCAAGGACCTGGTGCCGGACATGACCATGTTCTACGCCCAGTACGCCTCCATCGAGCCGTGGCTGCACACCAAGACCCCCGAGCCCCAGGGCGAGTGGCTGCAGACCCCGGAGGACCGGGAGAAGCTCGACGGCCTCTATGAGTGCATCCTGTGCGCCTGCTGCACGACCTCGTGCCCCAGCTACTGGTGGAACGGCGACAAGTATCTGGGCCCGGCCGCCCTGCTGCACGCCTATCGCTGGCTGATCGACAGCCGCGACGAGGCCACCGGCGAACGGCTTGACGATCTCGAAGACCCGTTCAAGCTCTATCGCTGCCACACGATCATGAACTGCGCCCAGGTCTGTCCCAAGGGTCTGAACCCGGCCAAGGCCATCGCCGAGGTCAAGAAGATGCTGGTCGACCGGGTCGTCTAAAGCTGGGGCCTGTGCGTTTCCCAAGTTGACGCAGGCGTCATTTTTCTGCATCGGGGAGCGGCATGAGTGATTTAGGCGCACACGTGGTGATCCTGGGGGCGGGGCACGCCGGCGGCACGGCCGCGGCCCTGTTGCGCCAGTATGGCCATTCAGGACCGATCACCCTGATCGGCGACGAGCCGCTGGCCCCCTATCAGCGCCCGCCGCTTTCCAAGGCCTGGCTGAAGGGTGAGGCCGACGCCGACTCCCTGGCGCTCAAGCCCCTGGAGTTCTACGCCGAGCACCAGATCGATTTCCGGCCCAATACCCGGGCGGTGAAGCTGGCCCGGGCCGACAAGGTCGTGACCCTGGCCGACGGCCAGACCCTGACCTACGATGTCCTGATCCTGGCCACCGGCGCGCGGGCCATCAAGCTGCCGGTGCCGGGTGCCGAGCTTGCAGGCCTGCTGGAGCTGCGCACCGCCGCCGACGCCGAGGCCCTGAAGGCCGCCGTGGGTCCGGGTAAGCGCCTGGCCGTGGTGGGCGGCGGCTATATCGGCCTGGAGGTCGCCGCGTCCGGCCGCGCCCTTGGCGCCGAGGTGGTGGTGATCGAGCGCGAACAGCGCCTGCTGGCCCGGGTGGCCTGCGAATCCCTGTCGGACTTCTTCCAAGGCGTTCATCAGGCTCACGGCGTCGCCTTCGAGATGGGCGCCAGCGTCACCGGCTTTGTCGGCGAGAATGGCCATGTGACCGGCGTCACCCTCGCCGATGGCCGGACGATCGCCTGCGACGCCGCCGTGA
Organism: uncultured Caulobacteraceae bacterium; assembly: GCA_937910255.1. GTDB lineage: Bacteria > Pseudomonadota > Alphaproteobacteria > Caulobacterales > Caulobacteraceae > Phenylobacterium. The sequence continues at coordinate 9,352 of CALEOQ010000472.1, forward strand.
TCGGCGTCGGCGCCACCCCCAATGACGAGCTGGCCGCCGACAGCGGCCTCGACACCGCCCGCGGCGTGGTGGTCGACCTGGAGGCGCGGACCTCCGACCCGTCCATCTTCGCCATCGGCGACGTGGCCCATCGGCCGATGCCGATCTATGAGCGCATGTTCCGGATGGAGAGCGTGCCCAACGCCCTGGAGCAGGCCAAGCAGGCCGCCAGCGCCATCACCGGACGCCCGGCCCCGGCCGGCGAGGTGCCCTGGCAATGGTCGGACCAGTACGACCTGAAGCTCCAGATCGCCGGCTACGCCTTCGACGCCGACGAGGTCCTGCTGCGCGGCGATCCGGCCAGCGGCAAGTTCGCGGTCTTCCACCTCAAGGGAGACCAGATCCAATCCGTGGAGGCGATCAACTCGCCCCCGGAATTCATGATGGGCAAGCAGCTGATCGGCAACCGCAAGCCGGTGTCGAAGGCGAAGCTTGTCGATCTCAGCGTTTCAATGAAAGAGGTCGTCGCCTGAAGGCGGCGCGAAAGGGAGCCATGGCCAAGATCACCTATATCGAGCACGACGGGACCGAGCACGTCGTGGACGTGAAGACCGGGCTCACGGTGATGGAAGGCGCGGTGAAGAACAACATCCCGGGCATCGACGCCGACTGCGGCGGCGCCTGCGCCTGCGCCACCTGCCACGTCTATGTGGACGAGGCCTGGAAGGACAAGACCGGCGAGTCCTCGGCCATGGAGGAGTCCATGCTCGACTTCGCCGAGAACGTCGAAGCCAACAGCCGCCTCTCCTGCCAGATCAAGGTCACCGACGAGCTTGAAGGCCTGGTCGTGCGGATGCCCGAGAGCCAGCACTAGGCTCAGGCGTCGCCGCCCTCGGGCGGCCGTCGCCCTGACACCATAGACGCCGGGCCCTGCGCCCGGCGTTCTTGCGTCCGCGGCCCGTCCCTTTGCGTCACCCTCGCGCTTGACGCGAGGGTCCATGAACACCGGCCGGCCGAGGTGTTCATGGATGGTCGGATCAAGTCCGACCATGACGGAGAGGCGCGCGCGTTGGTCCCGCGATCCGGCGCTAGAATTCCAGCTCGCGGTGCGAGGCCGACTCCGCCTGGGCCAGCTCGGGCAGGTGGCAGGTGAAGGTCGCGCCATTGCCCGGCTCGCTCTCCAGGGCCACCCAGCCCCCGTGCAGCTCGGTCAGCGCCTTGACCAGGGCCAGGCCCAGGCCCGGCCCTCCGCGCTCGCGACCCACGAAACGGTCGAAGATGTGAGCCTGGACGTGGAAGGGGATGCCGCGCCCGGTGTCGCTGACCTGCAGCTTGACCTCGCCCAGGGCGCGGCGGGCCGAGATGGTGATCTTGCCCTCCGGCGGGGTCTGGCGGATGGCGTTCTCGATCAGGTGATCGAGGATCTGGTCCAGCCGGTGGGAATCGGCCCGGATCACCCCGATCTCGTCGGCATGCTCCACCTGCAGGACGATGCGGCCCTCCTCCAGGCTGCGGGACCAGCGGGCGCTGGCCTGGGCCAGCATCTCGCCCACACGGACGTCCTCCAGGTCCAGGGCCATTTCGTCGGCGTCGATCTGGGCCATGTCCAGCACGTCGTCGATGGAGCGGGCCAGCTGGGTGGCGGCCATGCGCACGGCCGCGGCGTGGCCACGGCCCCGCTCCGACAGGTTCTCGCCCGACCGCTCCAGCAGCTCCGAATAGCCGATGATGGTGGTGAGCGGGGTGCGCAGCTCGTAGGAGACATTGCCCACGAAGTCCCGCTTCAGGCGCTCGGCGTCGGCGAGCGCGGCGGACCGGTCGGCCAGCGCGCTCTCCAGCTTACGGGCGTCGGTGACGTCGGTGAAGGCGATCAGGGTGGCGCCATCGGGCAGGGGGCGCGACTGATAGGCCACAATGCGGGAGTCCGAGGTCTTCACCTCGCCGGAGATCGGCGCCCGGGCGCTGGGGTCGGGATCGGCCACCCGGCCCTTGAGTTCGCGCCAGAAGTTCAGGTCATGCAGCCGCGGCACGCAGAGCTCGACCACGCCCTCGAAGTCCCCGGCCAGGTCCAGCTGGGTCGGGGTGACGTTCCAGAACCGTTCGAAGGCCTCGTTGTGCAGCCGCAGCCGCCCGTCGGAGCCGAACACGGCCACGGCGTCGTTCAGCTTGTCCAGGGTCGCCTGCTGCACCTGGATCAGTGCGTTGTACTGGGCCTTGAGTTTCAGCTCGTCGGTGATGTCGGAGAACAAGAGCAGCACCCCGCCCATGGGGTGGGGCTGGCGCACGACCCGCAGGGTGCGGCCGTCGGGCAGGCTCCACAGGTCATCGGGGCTGGAGCCGAGGGCCTCATAGCGATCCAGCTCGGCGGCCCGCCATTTCACATAGTCGGCGGTTTCGGGCAGGCGGCGGCGCTGGCGCAGGCGGTCGAGCAGCTCGCCGTGGCCGGGACGTTCGCTCAGCCAGGCCGGCTCCAGGCCCCACAGCTCGGCGAAGGCGGTGTTGTGGAAGATCATCCGCTTGTTGGCGCCGAAGATGGCCACCGCATCGGCGATGTGATTGAGCGTCTCGTCGTGGGCGGCCACGTGGCGCTTCAGCGCCTCGCGCATCTCCTCGGCTTCCGTGGCGTCTTCGGCCCACACGCCGACCCCGCCGCCTTCCAGCGGGCGGGCAGTGATGTGGAAGGCGCGGCGTCGGCCGCCGAGCGTCAGCCAGCGGGTGGTCTCGCGAACCTGGGCCAGGTTGGCGGCCTCGCTGGCGATCTCGTCGGCGGCCTTGTCCAGGGTCAGGCCCTTGGCGGCGGCCTCATCGAGGCTGGCGGCGTCCACGGCGGCCAGCCAGGCGGCAGATCGGAAGAGCGGCGTGTAGGGACAGAGTGTAGATCTCGGTGGTCGCCGTATCCTTACAAAAACAACACATACCGTCGGCACATCTAGCAGTCCGAGCAGATGCATCCCGCAGCCGTCGCTACCGGGAC
>CALEOQ010000473.1 GCA_937910255.1 uncultured Caulobacteraceae bacterium
GGCGAGCGGGGCGCGGACCCCCGGCTTGGTGGTGGGGGAACGCCCCGTGGACGGGATCAGGTGTGACGAGAGGGGCTGGCCCGTGACGGGCGCGACGCGGGCGCTGGCGAAGGCGACCAAGGCCGTGCGGATGGGCGCGGTGGGCGGGCCGAAATGGGCCGGCGTTCCCCGCGACAAGCGCCCCGAGGCGGGCTTGCTGGCCCTGCGGGCGGGCATGGAGGTGTTCGCCAATCTGCGCCCGGCCCTGTGCTTCGGCCCCCTGGCCGACGCCTCCTCGCTCAAGCGCGAACTGGTCGAAGGCCTCGACTTCATGATCGTGCGCGAGCTGACCGGCGGCATCTATTTCGGCCAGCCCCGCTTCATCGAGGACCTGCCCGGCGGCGGCAAGCGGGCGGTGGACACCCAGGTCTACACCACCGCCGAGATCGAGCGGGTGGCGCGGGTGGCCTTCGAGCTGGCCCGCGGCCGGCGCAACAAGGTCCATTCGGCCGAGAAGTCCAATGTGATGGATTCCGGCCTGCTCTGGCGCGAGGTGGTCACCGACCTCCATAAGCGCGAGTTCGCCGATGTCGAGCTGGAGCACATCCTGGCCGACAATGCGGCCATGCAGATCGTCAAGAGCCCCAAGCAGTTCGACGTCATGGTCACCGACAACCTGTTCGGCGATATCCTGTCGGATGCGGCGGCCCAGCTGACCGGGTCGCTGGGCATGCTGCCCTCAGCCGCCCTGGGCGAACCGGGCAAGCCTGGCCTCTATGAGCCGATCCACGGCTCGGCGCCGGATATCGCCGGGCAAGGGGTGGCCAATCCCCTGGCCGCCATCCTGTCGTTCGAAATGGCCCTGCGCTGGTCGCTGGACCGAGCCGAGGCCGCCGACAGGCTGCAGGCCGCCGTGATCAAGGCGCTGGAGGACGGCGCCCGCACCCGCGATCTGGGCGGCGCGCTCTCCACCGTCCAGATGGGCGACGCGGTCCTGGCGGCCCTGGCCTAGGCGGCTCCGGGCCTAAAGGTCCTCGGCCAGGGAGGGCTCCAGCGCGATGGCCGCGGCCTGATCGGCGGCCGCCCCCTCGGCGTCCCCCAGTTCGGCCCGGACGAGGCCGCGGACGAAGAGGGCCCCGGCCAGGTTCGGATTGATCACCAGGGCCTTGTCCAGCCACTCGCGGGCGCTGAGCGGGTCATCGAGCATGTAGTAGACGCCGCCCTTCTCCTCCATCAGGTCCGCATCATCGGGCGCCAGCGCCAGGCCCGCATCGGCCTCCCGCAGGGCGGCCTCATAATCTCCCTTGTTGCGGCGGATGACGGCGGCGACATAGCGGGAATAGGCGGTGTCGGCGCCTGCGGCGGCCAACCTGTCCATCTGCTCCAGGGCGCCGTCGGCCTCGCCGAGCAGGTAGAGCGCCTCGCCGCGGATCAGCCTGTATTCGGGATTGTCCGGGGCGAGCGCAACAGCCCGCGCGCTGGGGCGCTCGGCCTCCTCGAAGCGCTCCAGCCGGACCAGGGTCGCGGCCCATGAGGCGTGCATCTCGGCGTCGTCGGGATAGCGCTTCACGAGGCTGGCATAGCTGGCTTCGGCCCCTTCGTAGTCGCCGCTCCAGAACAGGGCCTCGGCCAGGCCATACGCGTAGGCGGCGTCGTCCGGATCGATGTCCAGAGCGCGCCGATAAAGCAGCACGGCCTGGGCGGGGTCTGTCTCCAGAGCCAAGGCGGCCAGGCCAGCCCAGGCTTCGCCCTCTTCAGGGTCCAGGAGGGCCGCCCGTTCAAGATCGGCCTTGGCGCGCGCATTGTCGTCCAGCAGGAACAGTAACCTTCCCCGCCGGGCGAGGCTGGCCGCGAGATCGCTTGCGCCGGCGGCCTCGACCATGTGTTCGGCGAAGACCAGGGCGCTGTCCAGGTCATCGGCCGCCTCGGCGGCGAAGGAGGCGTAGATCAGGGCCACGAAGCTGAGCGCCGCAGGATCGGGGATGGCGGCGAGATCGGCCTGGGCGCCGTCGAGATCGTCCGTTGCGATGCGGGCGAAGGCGCGAAGGGCGTAGGCGTCCGCGGAGGGCACCTCGTGGATCGCCCGGTCGAGGTCGCGGAGAGTCGCGTCTGGGCGGGTCGGCATCTGGAGAGCGGCTCGGGCGAGGCGAAGATCCGCCGAATCCGGGGCTCGGGCGATGGCGCGATCCAGAATCTGGTCGCGCTTCTTGGGTTGCCCCGCATCGTGGAGGAGGTCGATCAGCGTTACGGTCAGGTCGATATCGTCGGGGCGCTCACGGTGCAGCCGCTCAAGGTCTGGAATCACGTCCGCGCCGCGGCCCATGGCGATGAAGAGCTCGGCGCGGGTGGACCTTAGCTCTATGGACTCCGGGTCGTTGCGAAGGCCGGCTTCGGCGAAGCCCAGAGCCTCGTCAAATCGTTCGGCCAACAGGCGCATTCGCGCCTGAGCATTTCGGACGCCCGTGGTCGGCTGAAGCGCTGCAGCCTGGTCGGTGGCGGCGATGGCGTCGTCAAGCTGGCCGGTCGAGACCAGGGCGAACGCCATCCACAGATGGACAAGGGCGCGATCCTCGTCGGTCTGCGCCAGGGGCAGGGCTTCGCGGCAGAGGGCGAGGCTGGCGGCCGGGTCGCTGCTGGGTTCCGAATCCAAACAGCCCTGAACCTTAGGCGGGGTGGCTCCGTCCGCCCCCGATGCCTGAGCCGACAAGGGACTGGTCCAGAGGCTGGCGAGGATCGCCCCGGCCCCCACGGCCGAGACGATGGACCGAGATGTCGCGGTCATGGCGGGTCTCCCAAGGGCGCGGCCGCGGGGCGGGCCAGGACGATGATCGGGGGGGTGGAGAGCCAGGGCCTGGCCAGGGCGTGGACATCGGCCGGCGTCAGCCTCGCCAGGGCCTGGCCCAGGCGGTCCAGCTCCTTGCGCTGGGTGTCCCAGTCGACGGGGCCGCCCAGGGCCTTGGCCCAGTAGAGGTCGGACCCGCGCAGGGGGTCCAGCTGGGTCAGCATGGGGCGGCGGGCCTGCTCGAAGGCCTCGGCCGTGGGCGGCGCGGCGACAAAGCCGGCGGCGGCCTGGCGTACGGTCTCGATGACGTCGTCCAGGCGGCGCAGATCGGAAGGGCACACGGCTGAACTCCAGGCACGGCGTAA
>CALEOQ010000474.1 GCA_937910255.1 uncultured Caulobacteraceae bacterium
CATTCGCGAGCTGATCGTCGGCAGCACCACCACGGCCATGATCCGCACCGGCAAGGCTCCGGTGCTGCTGTTCCGCTAGATCCCGCGCCGTCCGCCACAGTCAGATATTGAAACAGAGGCCCTGGATCGCCAGATAATCATCAACCGGAAGACTCGCGCCAATCCTGGGCGGGACTTTCGGGGAGTCGCTTGCTGCTTGAGGACTCGAAAGACAGAGATGAGCCGGACGATCCTATTCGACAGCCCCTACCTGCTCGGTTTCGAGCATACCCGGGCCCTCATTGAGCGCGCCGCCAAGGCGGCCGCCGAAGCCTATCCGCCCTATAATGTCGAGGATCTCGGCGAGGGGCGGCTGCGCATCACCCTGGCGGTGGCCGGGTTCAGCCCCGACCAGCTCCATGTCAGCGTCGAGGACCGCCAACTGGTGGTCGCCGGCCGCCGGGACGAGGCGCACAAGGACGACGACGCCTATCTGCATCGCGGCATCGCCGGCCGCGGCTTCCTGCGCAGCTTTGTCCTGGCCGACCGCGTCGTGGTCGATGGGGCGAGCCTGGAGCACGGCCTGCTGCATATCGACCTGGCCCGGCCCGAGCCTGAGACCGCGGTCAAGCGAATCCCCATCCGGACGACGGGCTGAGCCTGCGCAATCCCCGTCCCCATCCTTTCGCCGGCCCTTAAGCGGCGGCGAAGCCCTGCGTCTGATCCCCGGCTGAACCGGCGGGGTCTCCGGCGCGTTGCATGTATCTGGAGGTGGTCATCATGACGCCGATTTTAACGACTGAAGACTTCGCCGCCCTGGGCGCCCCGGACTTGGTTTATGTCCGGCCCGTCAAGGCCGCGGAAATTCTCGCCACCGTGGCCGAGAGCGACGCCATGCCGTTGCAGCTGGATCCCGAGCGCACCTTCTATGCGGTCCACCGGGCCGACGGCGAGCGCCTGGCTGTGTTGACCGACCGCAACGCCGCCATGGCCGCCGCCCTGGCCCACGAACTTGCGCCCGTCTCGGTCCACTAAAAAGTTAGGCCCCGGCTGCACAGGCCGGGGCGACTACGCCGCCGAAGGGGCGGCCTCCTGCACCAAGAGGGCATAGAGGGCGTCCGGCGTACGCGCCTGGCGCAGATGCTCGCGCAGATCGAGGCTCCGCATCATCCGTGACACCCGGGCCAGGGCCCTCAGATGCTCGGTGCCCGCGTCCGGCGGGGCCAGGAGGGCGAAGATCAGGTCGGCGGGCTGGTCGTCCACCGAGTCGAAGGCGACCGGATGATCCAGGCGGAGGAAGACGCCGCGAATGCGATCCAGCCCCTCGATCCGAGCATGGGGCACGGCAACGCCATAGCCGATGCCCGTAGACCCGGCCTGCTCGCGCTCGGCCAGGGCGTCGAGGACCACGCCAGCATCGAGGCTGAAGTTGCGTCCGGCCAGCTCGGCCATGTGAGCCAGGATCTGCCGCTTGTCGGTCGCGCCGACCCGCAGCGCTATGGCGCTGCGGTCAAGGATGTCGCCGAGATCGGAAGAGCACACGTCTGAACTCCAGCCACGTCGTAATCTCGTATGCCGTCTTCTGCTTGAAAAAAAAAAAAATACATACTTCTCACCACCGTCCTGACACCTCGTTCGTGCATCTCTCTCTTTGGCCTCTACCTC
>CALEOQ010000475.1 GCA_937910255.1 uncultured Caulobacteraceae bacterium
GGCTCTTCGCCCATGCCGGCGAAGTCGCGTCCGGCCTGGAAGAGGACGGCGCTGGTTCGCGCTCTCTCCTGCGCGCGGATCGCATCATCCCGCACGCGTCCGGCCAGGCCGCCGGTCATCATGGCCACCGCCAGGAAGACCACGAGAATGATGACGTCCTCGGATTCGACTCCGAAGCTGAAGCGCGGCTCGACGAGGTAGAAGTTGTAGCTGACGAAGCCCAGGGTCGCCGCCAGATAGGCGGGGCCCGATCCCAGCAGGACGGCGGCGACGAGCACGCCGCCCAGAAAGATCATCGACACCCGCACATAGCCCAGCCCCTCGGCCAGGATCAGGGCCAGGAGGTTGGCCAGCAGGACGATGAGGATGGCCGCGACGCACCCCACCAGCCTTGGCCGTCGGCGGATCCAGTTCGAAATGATGTCTGACATGCAGGCCCCTGAACGCCCCGAGGCCGAGATTTCAAGGGTTCGCCGGCCTTGCCGACAACGCCCAGGGGTGAGCGACGGCCAAGCCGACGAACCAGGTCGGTAGCGGCCGACCGGACGGCAACCTGCAAGAGCCGGCCCGGGGCGTCAATTATGGCCAGCTTATGGGCCACTTATAAGCTTCTTATGCTTGCCACCGGCGGACGGCGGCGGCCCTCTTCGCGCTCCTTGATTGATGGAAGCGCCCGATGAGCCGACCCAAACTCCATTCCGCCCCCGGGCGAGCCTAGGCCATCGCCATGCTGCGTCCTGGTCAACCCGCCCCTTGGTTTCTCGCCCCCTCCCCCGTCAACCCGCAGTTTGCGTTTGGCAGCCTGGGTGGTCGGTTCATGCTCATGGTCTTCCTGCCCGAGCCGGGGGCGGCGCGCGACGTCGCCCTGGAGCATCTGCGCGCCCATCGCGATCTGTTCGATGATGATAAGGTCCACGCCTTCGCGGTGGCGAGGGATCAGCCCACCATGGCCGCGGCCCAGAACACCCGCAGCCTGCGCTGGTTCTTTGATCCGGACGGGAAGGTGTCGCGCCTCTATCACGCCCTGGGGGACCAGGGCGCCAATCCCCACTGGATCTTGATCGATCCGTCCATGCGGATCTACGCCGTCGCCCCCATCGACGGCGGCGACGCGATGATGCGCCTGGTGGCGCAATTGCCCCAGCCGGACGACCACGCCGGTACGGCTCTGCACGCGCCGGTTCTCATCGTGCCCAGAATCCTCGAGCCGGACATCTGCCGGCAGCTCATCGCCTTCTATGACGAACATGGTGGAAGCCCCTCCGGCGTGATGCGGGAGATCAATGGGCGCGTCATGCCGATCATGGACCACACCAAGCGCCGCCGTGACGCCATGATCGAGGACGAAGGCCTCCGCGCCCTGCTCCGCCAGAGGCTTCAGACGCGGCTGTTGCCGGAGATCAACAAGGCCTTTCAGTTCCAGGCGACCCGGGTCGAGCGCTATCTGGTGGCCTGCTACAATTCCGACGGCGGCGGCTTCTTCCAGCCGCATCGCGACAACACGACCCGCGCCACCGCGCACCGTCAGTTCGCCTGCTCCATCAACCTGGACACCGACGGGCATGAGGGCGGAGATCTGCGCTTTCCCGAGTTTGGATCGAAAACCTATCGCCCGCCGAGCGGCGGCGCCGTGGTGTTCTCCTGCTCGCTGATGCATGAGGCGACGCCAGTGACGGCCGGCAAGCGCTACTGCTTCCTGCCCTTCTTCTACAACGACGCCGCCGCGAAGATCCGCGAGCGCTATCTGGCCGAGGAAGCCGCCGCGGAGGCTGCGAAAGCCGCCGAGCCGGAGCGTCAGACAGCCTAATCCTGCTCGGCGGCCGCCAGGCGATCGACCTGGTCCAGATAGGCTTCGGCGTCGAAGCTCTTGAAGGTGTTCGGCCCCATGGAGCGGACGGTTCCGTAGACCGGCTGGGGGGGCCAGGGTCGGTCGTGAAGGCCGAAAATCCAGCCTACGTTGGTGTAGGAATTGGCGTCGCGGCCGTCGAGGAGATAGCGGTTGTTGAGCCGCAGGATGGTGTCGAATGCGATCCTCGGGCTGGCCGACCACTGCAGGATCTTCTTGCCCCAGTACATCCGCAGCCGGTTGTGCATATAGCCGGTCGCGACCATCTCGCGCTGGGCGGCGTTCCAATAGAGGTCGTGGGTCCCGCCGGCCTCCAGCTGGGCTTGGGTATAGAGGTGGGGTCGGGGATCGCCCTCGTGGGCTTCCAGCGTCAGACGCGCCCACTCCGGCAGGCCGTCATAGCTGTCGTAGTCGGCAGGCGCCCACCAGGCGTGGTTGATGGCCAGCTCGCGGCGTACGATCAGTTCTTCGAGATAGACGCGCTTGGTCTCGCTGTCGGGGCCTTGGGCGTCGCGAACGGCCAGGGCGATCTCCACCGGCGAGATCTGGCCATAGTGGAGATAGGGACTGAGATAGGAGACCGCCTCGGTCTCCGGCTTGCCACGCTCGTCGCCATAGCGGGCGAGGCCGCCGTCGAGAAAGGCCTGCAACCTGCGGCGCGCTTCGACCTCCCCGCCCCTGAAGCGGCGAACCGGCGCCAGGCCGTGGTCGATGTTCAGGGCGGCGACCGCCTTCGGAATGTCGCTCAGGTCGATGTCGGAGGCCGGCGTCTCCGCCATCCTGTGGGCCACCTCGCGGCGACGCAGGGGCGCGAGATAGTCCTCCCACAGCCTGTGGATTTTCGGGCGGATCGTACGGGCCGCATGTTCGTGCTTGTTGGACACCTGCAGGATCGGCACGACCACATCGCCTTCGATCCGTACCAGGCGCCGGTCGATGACCTCGGCAAGGTCGCGCCGCCACTGCCGTTGCAGACGAAGGTAGCCGGCGTCACAGACGACCAGGGCCGCCTGCCGCGACAGGTCCAGGGCGACCTTGTCCGGCGCGCCCTTGCGGATGGCGAAGCCGACGCTGCGCGCCGCCAGAGCCTGCGCCACTTCTGCCAAACCTTGCAGCATGAACGCGTAGTGCCGGGCGCTGGCCTCGGGATAGGCCTCGGTCAGGCCAAAACCCACCAGCACGGGCAGGCCGCGATGATTGGCTTCTTCGACCGCGTACTCCAGGGCGGGATTGAATTCCGCGCGCTGGGACGACTGCATCCAATAGAGGACATAGCGGGCCTCGCGGCCCTCGGGGGCGTCCTTGAGCGCGCGGATACGCGTAGACAGGATCGCCATGAGGGCCGCTGGACGATGCTACTTCTGACGCCAGGCGCCGTCAGCGGTCTGGTAGTACTCGCCCGGCCGCAGCCGGGAGGAGACCACCTCGGTGAAGGCCGCCGCGCCAGCCGCCGCGACGGACACGCCGTTGCGGGCCGCGGCCTGACGATAGAGGCCTGCCCGGCCGGCATTGATCTCGTTGACCGCCGCCTGCAGGGCGGCGTCGCCCGAGCCGCTGACAAAGCCGAGATAGCCGTCGTTCTGCTCGCCGACGATCCCTTGGGCCTTGGCGGCGTCCACCAGGGCCTTGGCCTGGGCGGTCTGGGCGAAGGCGGGGCCAGCGATGGCGCCGACGGTGACGACCCCGGCCGCGCCCAGGATGGCGGCGGCGAGGGCCAGGTACTTCATGCGGGTCATGAGCATCCCCTAGAACAGGTTCGGGTTCTGCTGGATCAGCGCCCGGACATCCTCGTCCAGGCGCACGCGCACATCGGCGTCCAGCTTTGCATAGATATTGATGGGGTCGACCTGGACCCGCACCGTCGGCGTACAGGCGCCGAGCGCGGCGCCCAGGGCCGAGGCGCCCATCAGCACCCCGATCATATGTCTCTTTGTCGTCGTCAAGGTCACGGCTCCCTCGGGTGTGCGAGTTTCAGCGTTCGAGTTCATTGTGGCGCAGGCGGCTGAACCGCGCCTGAACCGTCTACGGCCTGAGCCGCCGCATAGTCGGCCAACAGCTCATTCAGGTTAAGCGAAGTGTCCAGCGTCAAATCCACCTTTGTGCCCGACGGCAGGGGCAGCTCCTTGTTGAGGAAGCTGCGGCTGATCAGCTCGCCCAGGGTCAGACGAATCTCCTGGCGCTGCGGCGGACTATGCTCGCCCCGGATCTTGAAAAGCACCCCCAGCCGTCCGCCGGGCAGGCTGTTGACCTCGGCGTCCAGCAGATCGAAGGCCAGATGCTCCATGGCCTGGTAAGCGAAGTCCACCGCCGCATTGGCCTGATCGGCCTGGGCGACGGGCACGACCTGGTCGCCGAGACCCTCGGCGCTCGCCGTCGCCGCTCCGCCGGTGGCGTCCACCTGGGTCAGGGCTTCCCGCCGGATCGACAGGCGCCCTGGCGCGATAGCTGTGAGCTTGCCCTGGATGAAGGTGATTCCGTCCGGCCCGATCACGAAAGGCAGCCGCCCGCTGACCACGGCATCCAGATCCACCCGGTCGGCGAAGGGTGTGGCCTCCACGAATTCGGAGAGTTGGACCGCCTCGATCAGCAGTTCGCCGCGCCAGGACTTGGTCTGGTCGAGCGGGATGGACATGGGTGCGATACGGATCGCGCCGCCGCCGACCTCGAACGTCCCCTCCGACAGGGTCAGCTCGTCAGGCATCAGCTGGAACGTCACCTGCGAGCCGGTCAGCGGCGCCAGGGCCTGGACGACATCGGCGGTCAGGGTCTGGCCCGGCGCCGTCTGCAGCGGGACCAGGCTGGTGAAATCGATCTGTCCGCTCAGCCCCTGGACGGCGCCCGCGGGGCCCTTGAAGTCGAGGCCCGGCACGGCGAGCCGGGCGTGGCTGTCGAAGATCGGAAGAGCGGCGGGTGGGGAGAAAGAGTGGAGTTCGGTGGACTCCGTACACCTCAAACAAAAAATACCTTCTATTGATGATCAAGCATCACTATATGTACCATTACACTCTATTACCTATTCTGTCGCTGCGGATCCACCTCAC
>CALEOQ010000476.1 GCA_937910255.1 uncultured Caulobacteraceae bacterium
GCCGCGCCGCAGCGAGTGGTGGTGTGTGTGTTTTGTCAAGCAGACGACGGCATACGCGATTACGGCGTGACTGGAGTTCAGACGTGTGCTCTTCCGATCTGCCGACTATCTGGTTCAGGCCAGGCTGGCCGAGCGTCCGGCCGGGGTCGGCGCCTTTCCGCCAGGCGCAGACGGTGCGGCGGCCCAGTGGCTGGCGGAAAGCCGCAAGGGGCGGTTCTGGCAGCGGCGGCGGAGCCACTACAGCCTGACCCTTGTGCTGCTCGACACTGAGACCGGGGCCGCGGCCTTCCGCGCCAACGCCCAGCAACAAGGGCCGGCCGGCGAGATCGAGGCCATGGGGCCGATCCTGACCGCGGCCTTGGCGGAGGGCTTCAGGCCTCAATAGCCAGCGGAAGGCGCAGGGTGAAAACGGCTCCGCCTGATGGCCCGGCATTGCGGCAGCTGATCTCGCCGTGGTGGCGTTGCACGACTTCACTGACAAGGCTGAGGCCCAGGCCAGCGCCCCCCACGCCGGAGGCTTTCGACTGGCGGAGGCGATGGAAGGGTTGAAAGACGCGCGCCAGGTCCTCCTCAGCGACGCCCGGCCCCTGGTCGGTGATCTCGCAAACGACCTGATCGTCCTCAAGCCACAGGACACAGGTGATCTCCCCGGGCTGGCCGCCATATTTGAGGGCGTTGTCCAGCAGGTTGGCCAGGGCGCGCGCGAGCAGGGACCGGTCGCCATGGACCAGCAGGTCGTTGGGCGGGGTTTGAAGCCTGAGGGTCACGCCCGCCCGCTGCGCCCGGGGCCAGAGATCGTCCGCCGCTTCGGTGACCAGATCGGAGAGGTTGAGCACCTCCCATTCCAGGGCGCCCGACTCAGCGCGGGCGAGGTGAATGAAGTTGTCGGCCAGGGCGAGGGTTCGGCGAGCATAGCCGGCTATGCGTTGCACGATCGATGCAGGCGCGCCCTCGGCCGAGGGCGAGTCGAGGACGGCCAAGATCGAGGCCTGTGGCGAACGCATGTCGTGGCTCAGCAGCTGGAGCAGGCGTTCGCGCTGGGCCGCAGCGGTCCGGATCGGGGTGATGTCGGTCAGTCGGAGGATCCAGGCCGGCGACGCGCCAGCCTCCGCCTGATGGCGCACGCGGGTGACATGGAAGACGGCCCCGGTGGGGCTGACCATCTCGCCAACCCCCTCTGATTCGCCGCGTATCAGATCCTCAAGGCGCACGCCGTCGGTCGCCCAGCCCTCGAACAGGACCGTCAGGTTTGAAGCCCGAGCCTGGGGAAAGAGCTGTTGCGCAGCGGCGTTGGCGAAGCTGACGTCGCCGGTGGCGGTCAGAACCAGCGTGGGATCGGGCAGGCCCTGCAGGGTGGCGTGCGCAAAGCGGCGAGCATCCCGCGCCCGGGCGATGGTGTCTTCCAGCAGGGCGATCTGCCGGGCGACCATGTCGTGGCCTGGGCTGGGCTGGGCTGGTCGGGCGAGCAGGTCGGGCTCGGCGGAGAAGCGGGCCAACTCGCGCACCATGTAGCGGTTGGAGGCCTCGAGCCGGCGCCAGGCCCAGAGCGGCAGGACGACCAGAATGCCGATCAGGGGCGCCGCGGGCGGCGCCCACAGGTCCAGGTTCAGGAGCGCCACGGCGCTGCCTGCGGGGATCAGAATCATCAGGGCCGCGCCGAGGAGGAGATTTTCCCGCGGCCCCAGCCTCAGAAGACCAAGGAGCAGGACGCCAACCAGCGCCAGGGCGAGGGCGGTGAGAACCCCGCGGTCCAGCGGGCGGATCGTGCGGCCTTGCAGGAGGGCGTCCAGCAGATGGGCCTGGATCTCAACCCCGGGGGTCAGCTGGGCGGCGGTGCTGGTGGGGGTGGCGTAGCTGTCGTGGAGTCCTGCGGCGGTGGCGCCGACGAGCACGTAGCGACCGCGTAGGAATTCGGGCGGCGTCTCGCCGGCCAGGACGCTGCTGGCGGAGATGGACCGGTAGTGGCCCGGCGGTCCGGCAAAGGGAATCAGGACCGGTTTGGCGCGCACCAGGGGCCCGTCCGGGGGATGCGTGGGGCGGTTTGGCGGGGGATGTCCCTGGCCGATCCGCCGCGCGACCTCCATGAGGTGGAGCACCTCCTGGCCCCCGGCGCGCTCGAGGAGGGCGGCGCGTCGGACGACGCCGTCGCGATCGAACTGGAGGTTGACCTGGCCCAAGCCCGCGGCGCCTTCGGCGATCTCGCCGACCGGCGGTCGCAGGGCGAAGGCGGCGCCGTCGGGCCCCGGCGACTCGATGAGCAGGGGGAGGGCGGCGACTCCGGTCGCGGAGAGGGCCTCGCCCAAGGCCTGGTCGGCGGCGGGATCCGAACCCGGTTCCATGAAGAGCACATCATAGGCCAGGGCCTTGGGGCCGGCGGCTCCGATGTGTTCGACGAGCGCGGCGTGGACCTGCCGCGGCCAGGGCCAGACGCCGACCTCCTGAAGGCTTCGGTCATCAATGACGACGAGGATGATCTCGTCGCTCACGGGGCGTTGGGCCTGCCGAATCAGGGCGTCGTAGAGAAGATGGTCCAAGCGGCTGGCGGCCCCGGCCCAGGCCACGAGGCCGGTCAATGTCAGGGCCAGGGCCGCGGTCAGCAGCCATTCGCCCATCAGCCACGGGCGCTGATGTCTGTCCTGACGAGGTCCGGCCGGGGCGGACAGAATCAGCCGCCCAGCTGGAATCGCTGGACCGGCGACCACTTCTCAAAGGCGACCCCGTTCTCGAAACGCGTCACCAGCACGCGCCAGAAATAGAGGCCGTCCGGAAGCTCGGCGACGGAGATCTGGCGCTCGGCCAGACCCGGCTCATCGATGATCGGGCCCTCCATCTCGGGGTTGGCGGCGAGCTGGAAGCGGAAGCTGGCGACGCCGTCGCCAGAGTCGCTCCAGCGGAACAGGAAGCTGCGATCCACCCCCTCCAGGCCGGCCGGCGGCTCAAGGCCAATGGCGTTCAGTCGACGCTCGATGGCGTAGATCTCGGGCAGCCCCTCCAGGCCGTTGGCGTCGAGGGCCGTCAGGCGCAGGAAATAGATGGCGTTGGGGGCCGACGCGAAGGTCAGGACCGGCCCATCGTTCTGGCTTTCAGCCAGGATATCGACGAAGCCCGCATCCGTCGCCAGCTGGCCTCGATAGCTCTGCGCCCCCTCGACGGGGGCGAGGCTGAAGCTGAGTTCCGGTTCATCCTGCGGCCGACCGGGGTTTTGGAGCTTGGGGCCCGGCAGGAGCGCTTGCGGCGCGGAGGCGCCGGTGGCGTCCGCCCGGCGGCCGAACGCCTGGGGCACGAGAATCTCGCGGGACTCATAGCTGGCCTGGGCGCCAACCGAGCCTTCGACGACCTCAAGAGTCGAGCGGTTGGCCGCAGCGTCGTGGCCGACGCGGAACTCCGTGCCACGCACGGCCGAGACGGTGAGGGGGGTCGTGATGATGAAGCTGCTGCCCGGCGTCGGCGCCGGGGTCACCACCGAGCTGCTGCGACCGGCCTCCAGGGTGAGCTTGCGCTGAATGTCGCCGGTCAGAAGCACCCGCCGGGCGCGGTCGAGAACCACCCGGCTTTGAGAGGGCAGGGTGATGCGGGAGCCGTCGGGCATTTCCAGGGTCAGGAAGGCGCCGGCGGCGGTGGTCAGGCGTGAACCCT
>CALEOQ010000477.1 GCA_937910255.1 uncultured Caulobacteraceae bacterium
GGATTTTTAGTGTCAGGTGACTGTGTATTGTCAATGAGTAATGTAAGCTTGGGTTAGGGTCTTTATTGTATTTTTTTTTTCAAGCAGAAGACGACATACGAGATTACGACGTGAATGGAGTTCAGACGTGTGCTCTTCCGATCTACGCCAGGCAGCACCGCGGTGGCCCGCAGGATCTTGTCGTCCGCCAGGGTCAAGGCCATGCCGGCGGCCCAGAGGATGGGAACCAGCAGGCCGCCGAGGACGATGCGGGTCTGGGGTGGGCCGGGGACCCAGACGGTCCAGGCCAGGCCTACGCCCATGGCGGCGATTCCGCCCAGGGGACCGGCCAGCAGCACCCGAAGCCAGCCGCGCCAGGCCTTGGAGGCCCGCTCGGAGGGCTCCAGCGCGACCTCTCGCGGCGGGCGGCTGCGGCCGGTGCGTTTCTGCAGGCTGGCGGCCACGACAGCCAGGGCGCCGAAGGACACCAGGGCCGAGGCCATGAACGGACCTCTCGCCGGGCCAAGAAAGGGCGCTGCGCCCAGCACCGCGGCGGCCAAGGCGCCCCATCCGGCCAGCATCAGCCAGGGGCGGGCGGCGTCGCGGCGTCGCCACGCCCGGCGCAGGATCAGGGCGGCTGCAGCGCCCAGCGCCGTGAGGGCCGCGGCGGCGAAGATGTCGGCGGCGGGGCTCACCACTCGATCTCGATGGCCGCCCCGATGACCCGCGGGTCACCCAAGATGGCGCGCTCGAGGCCGGCCTGCTCGTATTGGACATAGTGCTCGTCCAGCAGGTTGCGGCCATAGACCGAAATCCGCCAATCGCCGGCGTCATAGCCGAAGCGTCCGTTGACCAGGGTGCGGGCGTCGATGGCGAAGTCGCTCTGGGTGACGCCGGTGTTGCTGAAGGCGTCGCTGCGATAGCTGGCGTTCAGGTTCAGGAAGAGACCGCCATCCCAGCGGTAGTTGCCGCCCACCGCCCAGGTCCAGTGGGGCGCAAAGGCGAACTCCGACCCCGTGAGATCGACATGGGTTGAGCCCATGGTGACCTCGAAATCCTCGAACTCGGTCTGGGTGTGGCCCACCGAGGCGTAGAGATCGTAGGGGGCGGCCGGGCGCCATGCGCCCTCGATTTCGAAGCCATAGAGATGGGAGGCGCCGGCGTTCTCGGTCTGGGTGTCGTAGATATTCGTGCCCAGATTGACCATCACCTGCTGGTCGGTCCAGTCGACATAGTAGGCGTTGGCGTTGAGGGTCAGGGCGTCATCCAGCCAGCTCGTGCGCAGGGCCAGTTCGTAGTTCCAGGTGAACTCCGGGTCGTAGGGGACCACGCTGGAGCGGGCCACGTTTACGGCCGAGCCGCCGGAGCGGTAGCCCCGCTGCACGACGAACGAGACCGAGGCGTCGTCGGTCAGGTCGTACTTGGCGCCAAGCTTGGGCAGGAAGGCTTCGAAATCCCGGCTGGTGGTGGGGGCAGAACCCCCAGCCTGAGCCACGAACAGGCCGACCACCTGGTTGAGGCCGCCGATCACCGGGGCCAGGGATCCGAAGGCCGCAGGGTCGGGATAGGTCCCCGCAAAGGTGGCGACCTGTTGGGACGACTGGATGTTCTCCTCACGGTCATAGCGGAAGCCCGCCAGGATCGAGAGCTGCGGCGTGATCTGGAGCCGGCCGTCGCCGAACAGCGCCATGGTGCGGATGTCCTCGGGCGAGGAGCCGAAATAGTCCACCGGGATCGCCGGCAGCTGGGAAACATAGAGGTTGGCGATCGCGCCGGCCGTGGCGGCGTCCAGCCCGAAGGGCGCGCCCATCAGCACCCCCTGCAGGGTGGGCGCCGGCGTCGGCACATTGGTCTGGGTGGTGTTCACATAGTCCCGAATGCGCCGGGCGTAGTAGGCGCCGACCAGGCCGCTCAGGCGCTCGCCGGAATAGGCCAGGCGGAGCTCCTGCGAGAACACCTCGTCTTCTTCGTCCAGGATGCCGAAGGCGTCGGCGACGGGGCTGTAGTCGCCATCATAGCGGCTGAGATTTTCAACCCGGCTCCAGGCGGTGACGCTGGTCAGGTCGAACCGGTCCGACAGCCGGTAGTCCGCCTCCAGCGTGAGGATGTCGGCGGTGCTGTCACTGTCATTGGGAAAGTCGCCCCCGGTGATCCGGTTGTCGAAGGGGTCGGCGACGTCGGTGCGGGAATAGCTATAGACATAGCCGCCCACACGTTCGTCGTGGGTCCAGACCAGTCGCGCGGTCAGGTCGGGCAGGGCGTCCGGCGTGAGCAGCAGCTTGCCCCGGATCGTCGTGGCGTCGGTCGGGTCCTCGTTCTGCTCGCGGGTGGTGTTGTAGACGAAGCCGTCGGCCTTGCGGTCTTCGACGGCCAGGCGGAAGGCCAGCTGATCTGCGATGATCGGCCCGCCGCCGGCGAAGGCCAGGCTGCGTTCCCCGGCGTCGGAGACCATGGCGCGCGCCCGGCCGCTCCAGGTCCAGGTGGGCTCGGTGGTGCGGATCACCACCGCCCCGGCCAGGGCGTTGCGCCCCTGCAGGGTCGATTGCGGCCCCCGCAGGATTTCCACCTGGGCCACGTCCCACATGTCCAGCGGGCCATTGTTGAGGGCGCGTTCGGGGATGGCGGCGCCGTCCACATAGACCGTGGCCAGGCCGCCGCTGCCGCCGCCGGAGACGCTGGTGTTGCTGACCCCGCGGATGGTGAAGCCAGAGCCGCCATAGGTGGAGGAGACATTGGCCGTGCGGGCGACGATGTCGAAGAAGGTCTGGATGGCCTCCTCTTCGATCTTGCGCGCATCGACGACGGCCACGCTGGTCACGGTGTCCTGCAGGCTGCGGTCGGTCTTTTCGCCGGTGACGACCACTTCGCGAAGCTCGGTCGCGTCATCGGCCCAAGCGACTCCGCCGCCAAGCCCAAGAGCCAAAGCGCCAATCGTCCAAGCCATACGAGACATGCTGCCCACCCTAATAAGAACGGCTCGCAACTGCCCTTTCTAATTATGCGTGTCAATCTCAAAACGATGTTATGGGGAAGGCTGCGCCCTTGTGTGGCCATGGGTTCAGCGCATGATGAGCCTCATGACGCTCATCGCCCTCATTCTCACCGGCGGCCGATCTGAACGCATGGGGCAGGACAAGGCCCTGCTCGACTGGGGCGGTCGGAGCGCGATCGAGCGGGTGGCTGACCTCGGCAGGGCGGTGGGCGCCGGCGCGGTGCTGAGCGTCGGGCGCGACTATGGCTTCGGGTTTGTGGGCGATCCAACGCCGGAGGCGGGACCTGTCGGCGGGCTGCTGGCGGGGCTTGCGGAGGCCCGCCAGCGAGGCGCCGCCCGCGTCCTTGTCCTGGCGGTGGATGCGCCAACCCTGCAAGCAGACGACCTTGCGCCTCTGCTGGCCGCGCCGGCGCCCGGGGCGACCTTCGAGGGCCTGCCTGTGCCGATGTTCCTTTCCGTTGACGCCGCCCCGCTGGAGGCTACCGATGGCTGGCCCTTGCGCCGGTTCGTTGAGCGGGCAGGCCTGGCGGTTCTGCCCACGCCGCCGGGGGCCCTGATGCGCCTTCGTGGGGCCAACACGCCTGAGGAAAGGGCCAACCTGCTGGCGGCGACCGGCACGGCCTGACTCCCGAGCGGCGCGCGCCGCGATGCGCGACGGTCGATGC
>CALEOQ010000478.1 GCA_937910255.1 uncultured Caulobacteraceae bacterium
GGCAGAGCGACTATGAGATCTTGTTTTTTTTTTGCAAGCGGAGGCCGGCATACGAGGTTCCGAGGTGACTGGAGTTCAGACGTGTCCTCTTCCGATCTGAGGAATGGGGGGATGGCCGCTTGCCCAGCCGGCAGGCGCAGGCCGATGCGGCCGTCGGCAAACCGGCCGTAGCCGTCGGTCTCGGCCGTGGCGGTCAGCCCTTGCCCCTCGAGCGCCGTTCCGGCCGCCCCGGCCAGGCTGCCGCGGGCGAAGCTGTAGTCGCGCCGGTGGACACCGGCCGATCCCTCGGCGAACAGCACGCCGCGGGTGGCCGCGCCATAGCCGGCCAGGGTGAAGCTCTCCACCTTGGCGCTGTTGGCCAGGCCCGGTTCGTCGAGGTCGGTGGTGGCCCAGGCCAGCGCTGCGCCCAGCCGGGCGTTCTGGCCCAGCGCGCGGTCATAGCCGGCCGCCAGGCCCAGGGTGTCGGCCTTAGCCTGGCTGGCCGTGGCGGTTTCGTGATGGCGGCTCCGGCCGCCCAGGGCCGCGGCCCAGGCGCCGCCGGCCCCGCGGGCCTTCAGCCGGGCGTCGAGGCCCTGGATCAGCACCGCCTGGCTCTCATCGGCGGCCCAGCCCGTATTGGCGGCCAGTTCCAGGCCCAGGCCTGAGCGCGCCGCGGCCATATTGCCCATGTTCAGCAGGCCCCAGCCGTACACGGGATCGACGCCGGCCGCGCCGATGTCGGTGGAGGTGACCAGGACGAAGCGCGCCAGCTCGGCGCCCGAGGCGGCAGGGAACATCTCGCGGGCCACGGCGACCGCGCCGGTGACGTGCGGCGCGGCCATGGAGGTGCCGCTGGAAAAGTCGTAGCCGCCCTGCGCCAAGGGGACCGTCGACACTATGCCTTCATCGCCGCCGGCGCCCCCGGGCGCGGCCAGGCACCACTGGGCCGCCAGGCCGCAGTGATTGGCGTAGTCCACCGGCTCACCGGTGCGCGAAACCGCGGTCACGGCCAGCCAGTTGGCCTGCAACTCGGCGAAATAGTAGGGCAGGCCCGCCTGGGTGTTCGGCTGGCTCTGCGACTCGTTGCCGGTGGCGAAGACGATCACCGAGTCCAGTGCCACGGCCCGGCGGAACACCGCGACCTGCCCGCGCATGACGGTGTCGAGCCGGGCCCGGCCCTCGGGGGTGCCGGTATAGTAGTCGAAGCCCCAGGAGTTGTTGAAGATCCGCACATTGGCGTCCAGCGCCCGGGCATAGACGCTGGCGATGGCGGCGTCGGCGGCGGCCTCGTCATCGTCGGCGCCCGACTGCGGGACCAACATGGCGATCTTGGCGTCATAGGCCACGCCCTGCAGGCCGATCCCGTTGCGGGCCGCGGCGATGATGCCGGCCACGTGGGTGCCGTGCATGTCATAGTCCCGGACCACCGGCCCCTGGATGTTGGCGTCGTAGGAGACATCGGCGAGGTTGGGCGCCAGATCGGGGTGGGCGGCGTCGAGGCCGCTGTCCAGCACGCCGACGATCACGCCCTTGCCCGTGAAGCCCAGGGCGTTGGCCGCCTGGGCGTTGATCAGCACCAGGCCCTCATTGGCCGTCGCCTCGGAATATTCCTGCGCCAGGACAGGCGAGGCCGCAAACGCGCCGACGGCCAGCGCCAGCGCTTGAAATGACTTAAAGAACATTGGAACAAACACCCCCGTTATGGTGGCTGACTACCACCCTGACGGGAAATGCAACATGGTTTTACACGGTGAAGCTTAGGGTTTTTTGCGGGGCGGCGGGCTTACCCCAGGGGCGTGCTCCTCCCGCGCTTCGCAGGCTTCGCGACGCGAACCTGGCGACGCCCACTGGCGAATCCCAATGCGGCGGGGCAAGGCGGGGGAACTGAAGCGATGGTCTCCGCGCTGCCTAGAAAGTTCTAAGCTCAGCCGTCCTAACTGATGCATCATTGGCGACAGGGTCATCCAGGAGAGAGCTTTGCCCGAATTCGACCCCTCAGCGACAGGGGCCCCTGCGACCGCTCAGCGCATGGTTGATGCGGGATTTCGGGAGATGGCCAACGCCGCCCCTGTGATCGTCTGGGTGACGGATCCGAGCGGCTATTGTGTTTATCTAAACAAGCGCTGGCATGAGTATACTGGCCAGACCCCAGAGCAGGCCGAAGGTTACGGCTGGCTGGACGCGACCCATCCCGACGACAAGGCGGCCGCTGAGCGCATCTTTCTTGAGGCGAATGCGCGACAGGCGGCGTTCCGATTAGAGTATCGATTGCGCGGGGCCGATGGCGTTTTTCGCTGGGCGATCGATCTTGCGAGTCCGAACTTCGGCCCCGACGGGACCTACCTGGGCTATGTCGGTTCGGTCATCGACATTCAGGATCGCAAGACCGCGGAGCAGTCGCTCGCCGAGAGCGAGGAAAGGCTGCGTCTCGCCACCGAAAACGCTGACGTCGGTTTCTGGGACGTTGACGTGGTGCGCGACCGGTTGATTTGGCCATCCCGCGTGAAGGCCATGTTCGGCATATCGCCCGACGCGCCCGTCTCGATGACCGACTTCTATGAGGGCTTGCATGCCGATGACCGCGAGCGGACGGCCGCAGCGTTCGCCGCTGCGATCGATCCGATGCAGCGCGCCCTATACGACGTGGAGTACCGCACGGTCGGCAAGGAAGATGGTCGGGTGCGCTGGGTGGCGGCCAAAGGACGGGGGTTGTTCGACGAGGCGGGCAACTGCGTCAGGGTCGCCGGCACCGCCGTCGACATCACCGCCCGCCTCAAGGCCGAGGACGCTCTACAGGCCAGTGAGGCGCGCTACCGAGCGCTGTTCGAGGCGATCGACGCAGGGGTTTGCGTGGTCGAGGTCGATCCGGACGCCTTTGGCGGACGCGCCGACTATAGGGTGGTTGAGGCCAATCCCGCCTTCTACACCCACACCGGCTTTGATCGCGGCGTCTTCGGCAAGTGGCTCCGCGAGGCGGTTCCGGAGCTCGAGGAGCGCTGGTTTGAGACTTATGCCCACGTTGCCCGTACCGGAGAAGCGGTGCGATTCGAGCAGGGCTCGGACCACCTCGGCCGTTGGTTCGACGTGCATGCCTTCCCCACCGGATCGCGCGACCGCAATCGCGTCGCCATACTCTTCAATGACATCTCCGCCCGCCGAAACGCCGAGATGCAGCTCCGTGGTCTAAACGACACGTTGGAAGCTCGAATTGAGGAAGCGCTCAATCAGCGCGAGTTGCTCGCCATCATCGTCGAGCGGACCGAAGATCCGATGCAGATCCTGGATCGGAATTACCGCTGGCTTGCCTTCAATTCAGCCTGCGCGCGCGATTACATGGATCTCTACGGTAAGGCCCCGACGGTCGGACAGAGCCTGCACGACCTGCTCGCCGACAAGCCTGAAGAACTGGCCGAAGCGCTCGCCGTGTGGTCGCGGGCCCTCGGGGGCGAAGCTTTCACCCAGATCGCGGAGTTTGGCGACCCGGCCCGCAAGCGGCGCGGCTACGAAATGAAATTCGAGATCCTGCGGGATGCCGATGGCGAACAGGTCGGCGCCTTCCTTATGGGACGGGATGTGACGCAGAGGCTGGAGGCGGAAGCCCGCTTGAAGGCCGCCGAGGAACAGTTACGGCAGTCCCAGAAGATGGAGGCGATGGGCCAGCTGACCGGCGGCGTCGCTCACGATTTCAACAATCTCCTCACCCCGATCATCGGCACCCTCGATCGGATGCAATCCAGGGGCGTGGGCGATCCACGCGAACAGCGCCTGATCGCCGGAGCCTTGCACTCGGCCGATCGCGCAAAAACCCTTGTCCAGCGTCTGCTGGCCTTCGCCCGACGCCAACCCTTGCAGGCCGTCGCCGTGGACATATCAAAGCTCGTTACGGGGATGGCGGACCTCATCTCAAGCACGACGGGGCCGCAAATTCGTGTGGTCGTCGAGGCTGACGACGCTCTTCCAACCGCAACCGCCGATCCGAACCAGATCGAGATGGCGCTGCTCAACCTGTCGGTAAACGCCCGCGACGCCATGCCGACCAGATCGGAAGAGCACACGTCTGAACTCCAGTCACGTCGCAATCTCGTACGCCGGCTTCTGCTTGAAAAAACAAAAAAACAAAAACAAAACATCACATTGCTACATTCCATCCACAACCAACGCTC
>CALEOQ010000479.1 GCA_937910255.1 uncultured Caulobacteraceae bacterium
CGAAATGAATGCCCAGCACGCCCAGCACCTGGCCATCGGTGGCGCCATTGGCGCGGATGGCGGCGGCGTAGGTGGCCACGGGGGCGTCGTTCAACAACGGCGCCTTGGCCACATCGCAGGCGACGAAGTCATTGCCCGATGCGGTGCGCTTGGCGTCGGAGAACCAGGAAGCCGACGCCACCGAGGCGCCGCGCACCCCGGGATAGCGCTCCGGCCGGCCGGTGGCGAGCACGCGGCCCTGGGCGTCGCAGATCCAGAGATCGAGATAGACGGTATAGGCGTCGAGGATGACCTTCAGCCGCTCGGAGGCGTACCGGGCCGCGGCGGCGTCGGAGGCATTGGCCACGCAGTCCACCACCGCGGAGTCCGTCGCCCACCAGCGAACGTCGCAGGTGCGTTCATAGAGGTTGCGGTCGATGATCTCGATGGCGTTGAGGGCCAGGTCGGCCAGACGCTGACCGCGCAGATGCGAGAGGATGGCTGAGCCGATCTCGCTCAGTTCGTTCAGGTCGGCGTGGACCTCGCTCTGCAGGGCGTGGGTGACATCGTCGATCTCGGCCGAGATGCGCTTGAACTCTTCGGCGACGACAGCGAACGCCTTGCCGGCCTCGCCCGCGCGAGCGGCGGTGATCATGGCGTTGATCGCCAGCATCTTGGCCTCGCGGTTGATCGAGGCGATTTCGCCGATGCTGGAGCCTGCGACCTTCGACAGTCGCGCCGAGAGCTCCAGGATGCGTTCCGGGGCCAAGCCCCCTTCGGATTTGGACACGTCACACCCTACCTGCGCCGAGAATCACGGCCCCGCATGGCGAACAACTTAGGTGACAAGAGTTACCTACAAATGGTGAGTGGGGGACATGGCCCAACTTGCCTCAGGGCGCCCGCCAAATGCGCAATCGGAGAGCCGCGAGCCTTCGTCGCTGAAGCGGTGCGTTTTGGGCTCCCCCCGTGTAACGTCAGGGCTGAACGGAGACATCCGCCATGGGATTCAGCTTCAAGCACCTGTTTCCGCCTCTGTCGTCGCGGCCGTCGGCGGACGAGGCCCGGGTTTATCTGCAGAACGCGAAGGGCTTTCGGCGGCTGCCCTTCGATCGATGGATCGACCGGCGGGTCCGGACCGAGCCGCGCCGGCCGCCGAAAGTCCTGGAAGACTAGACGCTTGCGAAGACGCCTTGATTGAGGCGGCTTGGCTTGGGCGCCCTCGCCGGGCTAAGGGCCTCCCATGGCGCGCAACAATCAGAACCCCGAGTTCGAGATCAAGGTCGACGGGGAGGCCTATGTCTGGCGCATCCAGCGCCAGCCCCAGTGGTCCAGCGATACGGCCGGCTGGCGCGGCATGGCGATCGCGGTACGCCATCAGGAGGGCCAGCGCGAAGCGGTGGTGGAGTTTCCCCCCGGCCGCCAGCCCAAATACGGCGCCCCGCAGCTCCAGCCCTCGCAGATCGGGACCGAGCTGGTGGCCCGGGCGATCGCCTCAGCCATCGGCGCCGGCTGGGAGCCCCTGTCCCGGGGCAAGACCGTGACCATCGTCGTCGACGCCGAGGGCCGCTGAGCGTGCAGCCTACAGGATCGTCCGCCAGAGCCAGACGACCAGGACGAGTAGCCCGATCAGGAATAGGGGCCGCCAGTTGCAGCGCCGGGCCTTGTCGGGCCTCACCGGTCGCGCGGCGGTCGCGCGCAGGCGCACCCAGTCCGTCGCCTCGTCCTCATCATAGATGAAGCCCGTATAGTGGCCGACCAGCTGCATGGGGACCTCGAAGACGAAATCGACGTCGTCTTGGCCCGCCTGCGCCTTGAGCGCCTTGGCCTCAAGGTCCGCAAGGATGGCCGGCGGCGTTCCATCCACCGACAGGGGGCGGGCCTCGTCGTCGGGATCATGGGTCACCGACCACTTAAGCTGGCCGCCGAGGTATCCGTGGGCATAGGAGTGCATGGGGATGGAGTAGATCTCACATCCGACCGCCATCTGATCGGTGGTCGCGGCGGCGAGTTCAAGGTCGGCGGTGAGATCCAGACCAAGCTGGCTGGTCACCACGACCCAGCCCCCAGGAAAGGCGCGACAGCTATAGTCGCAATCCACCCAATCGCCCGTAGGCGCACCCGGTATGGGTTCAAGCCCCAGCGCCTCCAGCACGACCTCCAACTCGACGCCCTGCACCCCGATTAAGGTCGCCCTCATGGCGCAGTTGCTCCGGGCTCAGGCTGCGGTTGGGTCATTGCCCAATTCCAGGGGAAGATCACCGAACTTAGTAGGCCAAGGGCGGCGCCAATATCCCGGGGAAGCGAATGATCGACTCGATAGTTATGGAGCTCGATGGTGGCCTGTGTTTGGCGCGGGCTTAAATGAGCCTTGCGCCCGAACTTCGATTCAATAAGTTGTTGCGGAAGCCCGTTTTTGTATGTGCGTAGGTCAGGAAGCGTGTGGCCCCCACCCGGTAGTTTGTGCGCAGTCTTTTTTGTCGGACCAGTCTTGTCGCCGCGCACAAAGTTTCTGACGCGGGAGACTCGCTCGCCCGTCATTTCCTTAGCTTTCGTTGGCAAGCCATCCATATGCTTGGCTACGCTTGCCCCGACCAAACCGCCAACGGTGGCTCCGGCAGCGGCGGCTTCCCTCGCTCGCGCGGCCGACTGCGCATTGAGGCCGCCATTTAGGGTATCCTGCGCCACAGACTCGGTTAACCCAGCTGCGGCCCCCGCCCGGGCCACGTTGCCGCGCTGAGCGGCTAATGCGCCGAGTGTTCCCCCAACGATCGCGCCGCCATAATCGCCTGGCGTTCCGAACTTCCAATGCGCGACGTCGTCTATAGCTTGGCCCATGACGCCGGCTGCGCCGCCAGCCCCAGCCAGCGCGGCCGTTTCCCGAAGGATCAGCGGGGCTGTCTGCGCGATGCGAACACCTTGGGCGGCGGGGACGAGCGCCGCCCCCCATGGACCAAGAAGCACCCCTGTGACGAGCACCTGACCGCCGACCCCCAGGACCTGTCCGGTGGTCCTTGCTGCGGCATAGTTTTGAGCATCGGCGGCGTCCCACGCGCGCTCTTGCGCCATCCGATTCCTGTACGACTGGCCGAAATCGTCTCCCTGAAGAACACCGCCCATAGCGACGAGACCCGCACTGGCTTGGTCGCCCAGGCCGAAGGTGAATGCGTCCAGCGCGCCGCGCCCGCCGGCGAGAAATTGAGCTGTCGCCTCCGGCAGCCAATCTTGAGCGGCCTGCCCGGGCTGCGCTGAGGCTGTCTTCCGGGTGGGTGTCGACGGATTCGGCTTGGGAGGCGCTATGGACCTTGCTGCTGGACGAGGCAGGACTCGGCTTGCGCCGGCTTCAATGAGCTGTTCAGCTTTTGAAACCACGGCTCTCTGCGCCGACTGTGCCGCTCTTTCGACGTCCCGACGGTACGTGTTCACCGCCTGTTCGGACCGCTGAAGACCGCGTTGCAGCTCCACCTCGCGCGCTGCAATCCAGCCGTTGATATCGTCTGCGCCACGGCGCAGGGCGTCCTGAAACTGTCTCAAGTCATGCACCTCGATCGGACCGACGGGGACTTCTCGCTCAGCGCGAGTGGAGGTCCGATACTACCACGCTTAAGCTGCGCAACAAGAACAAACAAAGAACATTTGCTCTGTCGCGCCTTCACTTCTAACCGTCCCTACCGCTGCGCGGCCGCCCTCTGGGCGAAGACGCGGGTGACTTCGGCCATGTTTTCCGTGCCCCAGGCGCAGAGGGGGACCAGGGCCTGGGCCAGGCTGAGGCCCAGTGGGGTGAGGCTGTAATCCACCCGGGGCGGGACCTCCTTATGGTCGGTCCGCTTGATCAGGTCGTCAGCCTCCAACTCCTTGAGCTGCTGGATCAGCATCTTGTCGCTGGCGTCGCGCACGGCCCGCCGGAGCTCGCCATAGCGGGTCGGCCCGCCTTGCGCGAGGAAGTAGAGGATCAGCGGTTTCCACTTGCCGGCGATCACCCGCAGGGTCGCGTCGAGGCCGCAGGTGAAGCCGGGCAGGGTCGGGGTGCAGGTCGGGGTCGACGAATCCTGGGACATTTTTAGGTACTTACCAAAAGGTGCATACTTGTCGATAGGTGGGCGCCTAGCCAGCTCTGTGCAACCTTAATCCAGGAGCACATTGTGAACAGACTTCAGGGCAAGACCGCGGTGATCACCGGCGGGGCGAGCGGCATCGGACTGGGCGCCGCCAGGCGGTTCGTCGAGGAAGGCGCCTTCGTCTACCTCTTTGGCCGACGGCAGGGGCAGCTGGACGACGCGGTGGCCGAACTGGGCGCTTCAGCCCGGGGGGTGCAGGGCTCGGTGACCGACTTCGCCGACCTCGACCGCCTCTATGAGGCGGTGAAGGCCGAACGCGGCGGGCTCGACATCCTGCTGGCCAACGCCGGCACGGGCTCGTTCGCGCCGCTGGGCGACCTGACGCCCGAGCAGTACGAACAGACCTTCGACGTCAATGTGAAGGGCGTCATCTTCACGGTGCAAAAGGCCCTGCCGCTGATGGGCCCAGGCGGGTCGATCATCCTCACCGGCTCGACCACCGGCGTGATGGGGACGCCGGACTTCAGCATCTACAGCGCCAGCAAGGCCGCCGTGCGCAACCTGGCGCGCACCTGGGCCCTGGACCTGAAGGGGACCGGGATCCGCGTCAATGTGCTGTCGCCGGGACCGACCACCACCGAACTGGCCCGGGAGGTGCTGGGCGAGGAGGGCCTGGCGGCCATGGGCGCCTCCACCGTGCTGGGGCGGATGGGCGATCCGGCCGAGACCGGGGCGGTGGCCGCCTTCCTGGCCTCGTCCGACAGCAGCTTCATGACCGGCGGCGAGGTGTTCGTCGACGGCGGCCTGGCCCAGGTCTAGGGGGCCTGAACGCGGGGGCTTCGCAGAGCGTCGAAGCCCCCGCGTTCGAGTCAGGCTCTAGGCCCAGACATCACGGACGCAACGCCCGGCGGACGGCAGATCCTCGAAGGTGTCGAGCCCGTCGAACTGGCGGATCGGCAGATGCGCCACGGCTTCGGGGGGCGCCAGGCGCATATTGACCGCCATTCGCCGCCGGCCGTCGGCGCGCGGGCGCAGGCCCCGCCAGGCGAGCACCCCGGCGCAGGTCGGGCAGAACAAAATCTCCAGGGCCGGGTCGTCCTGGTCGGCCCGGCTGTAAGCGGCGGTCGGCCCGCTGAGCGCGATCCGTTCGCCCTCATAGTCGTAGGCCCAGAGGGTCCCATAGCGGCGGCACAGGGTGCAGTTGCAGGCGGTGACCGGGCCGGGGTCCCCCTCCAGGGTCCAGCGGCTCTGGCCGCAATGGCAGGATCCGGTCAGCATGAGGTTCATTTCCGCAGAATCTTGTCCATCGCCTTGCCCCGGGCCAGCTCGTCGATGAGCTTGTCCAGGTAGCGGATTTCCCGCATCAGCGGATCTTCGATCTCCTCGACGCGCACGCCGCAGATCACCCCCTTGATGGCGGTCCGCGCCGGGTTGAGCGCCGGGGCCTCAGCGAAAAATGTGCGGAAGTCCGACTGATCGGCCAGCTGGGCCGCAAACGCCGCGGGGCTGAAGCCGGTGAGCCAGAGGATGATCTGATCAACCTCGGCCCCGGTGCGCCCCTTGCGCTCAGCCTTGGCGACATAGAGCCGATAGACGCTGGCGAAGCTGGTCTTGTAGATGCGGTGTTCGCTCATCGGGCGCTCGCAAGGTCAGCGGACGCCTGGACGTCCGATTGCCAGCCCATCATGCCCCGGTCGCGGCAAGATCAAAACCTCAGGTCCGTCGCCGCGACCGGCCTGGCCCTAGTCGTCGATGCCCGGCCGCAGCGGGTCGCGGCCGTCCAGCCCCTCGATGTGCCGGCGCTGCTCGCGGACGCGGGCGCCGACGTCCTCCGGGCCGGCGGGATCGCCTTCCGAAGTCCCGGGCTGCGAAGCCGGGCGGTCGGACGAAGGGGGCGGGGTGTCGGGATCAGCCATGGACGCTCCTTGCCCGTTCCTAACCGGAGAGCACGACGGCCGGTTCCCGAAACCTTGGCGGCCGGGGCGCCAGGATTATCGCCACGGGTGTCGAACCCCGCCCGCGCCATTCGTCCTCAGGCCATACGACCCTCGGGCGTCATAGAGAGAACAGCACCATGAGCGACAAGCCGATCAAGGGACCCGCCTCCTACTTCCCTTCCATTGAGAAGACCTATGGGCGGCCGGTCGCCGAGTGGCAGGCCCTGGTGCGACAGCACTATCCGGCCAAGCACATGGAGCTGGTCGCTATGCTCAAGACCGAACACGGCCTGGGCCACGGCCACGCCATCGTCGCCCAGACCCTGGATGAGGATAAGGGCTAGCTGAGCCCCGAGCGCGATGGCTTGACGGATCACAAACCTACTAGTAGGTAGGCGATCCGTTTCAGGAGAACAGCCGTGACCCCATCGCCTTCCCCCAGTCCGCCATCCAGCCCTCGGAATGGCTGGTTGCAGACCTATTATTCCACGCGAGCGGCCGTCTCGGTCGCCTGGATCCTTCTGGCCGTCACGGTCGGCCAGGCGGCGCCGCTGGTCGGCGCCGTCCTGCTCGTGCTCTATCCAGCCTGGGACGCCGCGGCCAACTATCTCGACGCCGCCAAGACCGGGGGCTTGCGCGCAAATCCCAGTCAGGCTCTCAACCTCGCCGTCAGCCTGTTGACCGCCCTGGCCGTCGCCGCGGCGGTGCTCACCCGGGCCTTTCCGGTTCTGCTCGTCTTCGGCGTCTGGGCCGTTCTTTCCGGCGGCTTCCAGCTCGCCACCGGCGTCGGTCGCTGGAGGTTGGGCGGCCAGTGGGCGATGGTCCTCAGCGGCGCTCAGTCGGTTCTCGCCGGAGCGTTTTTCTTGAAGATGGCGGGCGCCGTGACTGCGCCAGCCGCCGCCGTGATCGCCCCCTATGCGGGCTTCGGCGCGTTCTACTTCCTGGTTTCGGCGATCTGGCTCCTCGAGAAGGCTCGCCGCAACCAGGATTCGGCCCTCGCCGGCTGACCCCTGCGCCGCGCCAAGGCGCGACCTAGAGCCACCGAGTGGCCGCTAGGCCACGGGCAGCGGGGGGCGCGCCGGACGACAGGCTAGGCGACGGCGCCAAGCCGGCGCCCACCAACCAGCACCACAACGGCGCACC
>CALEOQ010000480.1 GCA_937910255.1 uncultured Caulobacteraceae bacterium
GGTGTGTGGAAGGTCCAGATGGGATAGTGTATAGGTCAAGATCGGTTGGTGTGTTTTTTTTTTTAATGATCCGGCGACCACCGAGATCTACACTCTTTCCCTACGCGACGCTCTGCCGATCTGGGGGGACGCCGCGGGCTTCGCTGACGCCGCGGCCAATCTGCGGGCGCAGACCGACCGGCTGGCCGCCCTGGCGTCCGCTGGCGATGTCGCGGCGACCCGCAAGCAGGCGGCCCAGGTCGGCGCTGCGTGCAAAGCCTGCCACACCAAGTACCGCGAAGAGGATTAGGCGCGGCGCGCTACAGAAAGACCCCCGCCGCATGTGGTTCTGGGCTGAAGCTTAGCCGACCGAGCGGTCGGCCGCCTCGCGCAGGCAGCCCAGCCAGGCGTCCTCGCGGGCCTTTTCGGCGGCGCGCAGCTTCTCTTCGGCCTCCTGCACGCCAGCATCATGCTTGCGCCATTCGGCCACCGCGCCCTCGCGGGCGGCGCGGGCGGCCTCCATGGTCGGGAAGCGGGCCAGGACGGCGCGCACGGAATAGCTGACGGGCGGTCCGACCGTTTCACGGTCGGGATAGAAGCCCGTTACGGAGTCACCCGCTTCCTTCTCGATATGGAAGACGTCGGCCCATCCGGCGTGATGGCGCATCAGGGCCCAGGGCCGTTCGATCTGGTCGGTCATCAGGCACTCCTCGAATCCGGTGGCGGGAAAATAGCGCAGTAACGCGCCGGTCTCCAATCGCATCCGCAGATGAATTGCAAGGCGCGCGGCGCCCGGGGTGTCTGAAGGCCCCCCGGGCGCCGACATCGCTTGTTTGTGATCGCGGTGCGCGGGCGGCGGCGTCTGGCTTGGGTTGGGGGCGCGCCGACGGCCCGCAGCCGCTGGATATGGCCGTGATCGCCGGGCGGGCGACCAGGGCTGTTTGGGGCGATAGAGCGCTACCAGAAGCCGCAACTTGGAAGATCATTTCAATTCAGACGCTTCTGCCCCATCGACAAGGGATGTTCTTGCCGGGTAAATGCGCGGTTCAAACGTGCGTCCGAAACGGCCCCTCGGGGCCGCGTGGACGCACGCCCGTAGCAAGTGGAAGGGAGTCCATATGGGGGCGCCAGAGCGGCAGGGATTGTATGATCCGCGTAACGAGCATGATGCATGCGGCGTTGGGTTTGTAGCCAATATCAAGGGCCGCAAATCGCATGAGGTCGTGCAGGCGGGTCTGCAGATTCTGGTCAATCTGGACCACCGCGGCGCGGTGGGCGCCGACCCGCTGGTCGGCGACGGGGCCGGGATTCTGATTCAGATTCCCGACGCGCTCTATCGCGCCTGGGCCAAGGACAACGGCGTCGATCTGCCGCCGGCCGGCGAATACGCCGTGGCCATGTGCTTCCTGCCCGGCGATGAGGCCGCGCGCGAGGTCGCCGTGGCCCAGTTCGAACACTTCATGAAGGTCGAGAAGCAGCCGGTCCTGGGCTGGCGCGACGTGCCGGTGAACCTGGACGGCATCGGCCAGGCTGTGCTCGACGCCATGCCGGTGATCCGCCAGGCCTTCATCGGCCGCGGCCCGACCATCAAGGATCAGGACGCTCATGAGCGGAAGCTGCTGGCCGTGCGCAAGCAGGTCCAGAACCCCATCGCCCAGCTGGCGGAGAAGAAGGGCCTGCCGGGCCTGAAGGATCTCTATCTGCCGTCCCTGTCGACCCGCACCGTGGTTTACAAGGGGCTGCTGCTGGCCGGACAGGTGGGGACCTTCTACGAGGACCTGGCCAATCCCCTGGCGGAGTCCGCCCTGGCCATGGTCCACCAGCGCTTCTCCACCAACACCTTCCCCTCCTGGCGGCTGGCCCACCCCTACCGCTTCATGGCCCACAACGGTGAGATCAACACCGTCCGCGGCAATGTGAACTGGATGAACGCCCGTCGCCGGGGGATGGAGTCCGACCTGCTGGGCGCGGACCTCGACAAAATGTGGCCGCTGATCCCGCACGGCCAGTCGGACACCGCCTGCCTGGACAATGCGCTGGAGCTGCTGCTGGCCGGCGGCTATTCGCTGGCCCATGCGGTGATGATGCTGATCCCGGAAGCCTGGGCCGGCAATCCGCTGATGGATTCCAAGCGCAAGGCTTTCTACGAATACCATGCGGCCCTGATGGAGCCGTGGGACGGCCCCGCGGCCGTGGCCTTCACCGATGGGCGCCAGATCGGCGCCACCCTGGACCGCAATGGCCTGCGTCCGGCCCGCTTCGTCATCACCGACCAGGACCATGTGATCATGGCCTCGGAGGTCGGCGTGCTGCCGGTCGAGGACGAGCGCATCGTCCGCAAGTGGCGGCTGCAGCCGGGCAAGATGCTCCTCATCGACATGGAGGAGGGGCGCATCATCGAGGACGAGGAGATCAAGGCCTCGCTGGCCGGCGCCAAGCCCTATGAAGAGTGGCTGGCCGAAACCCAGTTCAAGCTGGAAGACCTCGACGACGCCGAAGAGGTGGAGCCAGTCCTGGCCGATGATCCGGCCCTGCTCGATCGTCAGCAGGCCTTCGGCTACACCCAGGAAGACCAGCAGTTCTTCCTCGAGCCCATGGCTCGCATGGGGGATGACCCGATCGGCTCCATGGGCGTGGATACGCCCATCGCCGTGCTCTCGCAGCGCCCCAAGCTGATCTACGAGTACTTCAAGCAGAACTTCGCCCAGGTCACCAACCCGCCGATCGACCCGATCCGCGAGGAGCTGGTGATGAGCCTGGTGTCGATGATCGGGCCGCGCCCGAACCTGCTCGGTCGTCAGGCGGGGTCCCACAAGCGGCTTGAAGTCGCCCAGCCGATCCTGACCAACGAGGCCCTGGCCAAGATCCGCTCGATCAACGAGCTGCTCGACGGCGCCTTCCGCACCGCCACGCTCGACGCCACCTGGGCGGCCGACGAGGGCGCGGGCGGGCTGGAGCGGGCGCTGGAACGTCTGTGCCGCGAGGCCACCGACGAGGTGCTGGCCGGCATGAACATCCTGATCCTGTCGGATCGGGCCGTCAGCGCCGACCGCATTCCGATCCCGGCGGCCCTGGCCACCGCCGCGGTCCACCACCACCTGATCCGCCAGGGCCTGCGCATGCAGACCGGCCTCGTCATCGAGACTGGCGAAGCCCGCGAAGTGCACCACTTCTGTGTCCTGGCCGGCTATGGCGCAGAGGCGGTGAACCCCTATCTGGCCTTCGAAACCATCGAGCAGCTGCGCGTGCAGAACAAGCTCGACGTTTCGACCAAGCAGGCGCGCAAGAACTACATCAAGGCGGTCGGCAAGGGCATTCTGAAGGTCATGTCCAAGATGGGCATCTCGACCTACCAGTCCTATTGCGGCGCCCAGATCTTCGACGCCGTCGGCCTGCACCCCGAACTGATCGAGAAGTACTCCACCGGCACCGCCTCGACCATCGAGGGCCGCGGCCTGCGCGGGCTCCCCGAGGAACCCCTCCGTCGCCCCCGGCACTCCACTGCCGACCCCCCCATCCCTCGCCCCCCCCCC
>CALEOQ010000481.1 GCA_937910255.1 uncultured Caulobacteraceae bacterium
GAGCTGTTGTGTCCGGGGCGGATTGTGAGTGTTGGTGGCGTGTGTGAGGCGTCTACGTGAGGATGACGTGGATGGGGTTCAGAGTGATTCTGGGGGGGGGGTGGCGGTGGGGTGGGTGTGTTTTTTTTTTTCAAGCAGAAGACGGCATACGAGATTACGACGTGACTGGAGTTCAGACGTGTGCTCTTCCGATCTGGGTTTGCGCTGGCGGACAAGATGTCCCTGGCAGGAGCCGTCAGCCTGGATCAGGGAGAGCCCGCATGCGGACTAGCCGGTGAACGCCGCCCCACTAGCAATAGCGCCAGCTATCGTGCCGAGGATGGTCAGCCCGGGGCCGGAACCTAAGACCTTGGTCGGCACCATGTGAGCGGCGAACGCGCCACCAACGCACGCGACTATCGGGGCCCACCAAGAGGCCACGAAGAAGCCGGCTACGAACATGGCGATCCAGCCAATGCTTGATACGGCCTCTGCAAGCGCGAAAGGCCTCCGACTGGCGGGGAGGTATGCTCCGCCCAGTTTGCGTAAGCGCATCGCCAGGATGGCCGAGAAACTCAACAAACCCGCTCCGACCAAGTACCAGATCATCAACACCCCCAAATGCCCACGAAGGCAAAAATGACACGATTGGGGGACAGCGCAACCTGCCAGAACCGAGGCAACTCGGTTCATGGATCTGGTGCAGGTTCTTGGGCGAAATGTGCGGGCGGCGCGGAAGCGGCGCGGCCTGTCTCAAGAGCAGCTCGCCTTAGAAGCCGACATGAAGCGCAGCTATGTCAGCGACCTGGAGCGCGGCACGCGAAACCCCACCGTGGCTGCTCTTGGCCGCCTGGCAGCGGCCCTGGGAGTTGAGCCAGGCTCCCTCCTAGAGAGTAGGCCGGACGGGTGAGCCCGGCGTCGCGCGCCGCCGGGCTCTACGCCACCCTGCCGGGACCATGGCGCTTCTACGCGGGTTGTCGGTCAACACCGGCCGGAGCCACGCGTAGGCCACATCGAGAACACCAACGGTCATGCCACGCAAGAGAGCCCTGGCGCTTAGGGAGCGCCGGGTTGCCGCACTATGTTCAGGGCACGGCGTTAGTGCTGCCCGACGGCTCGCTCGGCCCTGATCTCGCAGCCGCCATCGCGTCGCCCGAGCCCGGCACGCACCTGGCTGTCTTCTGGGTGTGGACACGCTGTTCCTGCGCGATGGCGACAAGGGCGGCCTTGCCGAGGCTTTGAGCGCCTAGGCTGTCGAAGATCCTGCGGATTAGCGTCTTGGCCCTCCTCGTCGCGGCCTGCTCACCTAAGCAGCCGGGGTTATCGCCCATGCCCGAGGGCGGCTGGACGCTGCTGCCGGCAGACTGGAGCGATTTCTGCGCGCGAGAGCCGAGACGCCGCGATGCTGCCCCTGGGCGAGGCCGGCTGGGCGCCGATGACGGCGGTCAACGCCGAGGTGAACCGCATGCCCCATCGGGTCGATCTGGACCACTATGGAGAGGGCGACCACTGGACGCCGATCGGCCGGGCCGGGGCGGCTGCGGGGACTTCGCCCTGCGCAAACAGGCGAGCTGCTGGCCAAGGGCTGGCTCCTGCGCGCCCTGCGGCTGGCCACCTGCTGAGCCGAAACCGGCGGCTATCACGCCGTCCTGACCGTCGACACCGACCGAGGGACCTATGTCCTCGACAACCGCCACCCCGAGCCCATGCCCTGGGATCTGGTCACCCGCCTGGGCTACCGCTGGGATCGTCGGCAGGCGGCTGAGGGGAAGGGCTGGGCGAAGATTGGGCGGGCGGTTCGAGCGTGAACCAGCCCCAGTGATGGCCGCCCACCAGCATCAGCGCTCCAGCAATGAGCGCCACCGCCGAGAGCGTCGTAGCCCCCCAACGCAGCCAAGCGAGGAAGGCTATGCGCAACTGGGGTCGCATGGCTTCTGTGTCTTTGATCAGTTCGACAATCTGCTCTCTCAGAGCTGCGAGTTCATCTGGTTCGCCGACTTCCTCTTCGGCCCTTTGCAGGCGCCGCGCCGCCCTAGCCAGCTTCATGAGCGCGCCCTCCACCTTCAGGAGTGTCGTCGACCCCAAACTTGCGTCTGCGGCTGCCGCTACTATCGCTATGGACGCAAGGGCCAAGCCGATTTCGAAGCAGCTCAGCGTGGGTGTGAGCGAGTCGAACGTAAAATCGGGACTGGTCGACGCCGTGATGAACTGGGTGACGGCGAGCAAAGCCGCGCCGTTGGTAATCGCAGGTCCCCAGATCAGCCGATATCCGGCGGCTACGGCCTCTTGGTGGAAGAACTGCGCACGATCAAGGAGCTGCCTGTAGCTCTCCACAAACTCGACTGTAGTTTGCCCGACACTCATGACCTTGCCCCATCGAAATCGGCGAGGGTTTGGGCGCGCCAACGCCCAGCCCCTCGAGCTTAGACCCCGCACGTCCGGGGGTTGCAGGCCCCCTTTCGCCCCGCCACCGGGTCCGGCCGGCGGGGCCAATCGAGCAATGTTCATCTATGGAGTCGAGCCCCCCTTCGCGCCCGACCGGCCAATCAAGCCGGTGGCATCCTATATCGGCGGCAAGCGCAACCTGGTCGACCTGATCGAGACCATCTCCCACCGCACCTATGCTGCGGCCATTCGTGGGCATGGGTAGGGTGTTCTGTGCCGCCGCCGGTGTCCCGAGGCCGAGGTAATCCACGACCTCTCCGACGACGTCTGGACCTTCTATCGGGTGATCTAGGAGCACTACGGCTACTTCCGCGCCGAGCCGCAGTTCAAGCTGACCAGCCGGGCCGCGTTCGAACGCTTGCTGGCGGTCGATCCACGCATCCTCGCCGACCTGCAGCGGACCGGCCGGAGGTGCGCGAGATCTTCGCGCCTTCCAGGTCACTCAGGTGGCCACCCCTATGGGCTCACCGGCAAGAGCGCGACGCCGGCGGCCGAGGTGGTCATCACCAGCGCGCTCGGGCAGGATCAGCCAGGCCATGAGGAGGCCGCCTCCGTCGCGAGGGTGATAGTGACCTGAAAGCCCTCGAGCACCGTGGCCGGAGCAGGAGCCGGCCGCCAGGCGGAGGAGGTCCGCGGTTACGTGTGAGCGGCGGTCCCGATTTATTGAGTGGAGCACCATAAATCTCCGATTGAGGCTGTGCTCGATCGTCGGCTTATGGATTGGGGCGTCATGGAGCGGCTGTCGGCATGCCGCGCTGCCCGACAACACCTGCCGGCCCGGCTTGAATTCTCATCCGCCGAAAGGAAACGATGACCAAGACCCCGCCGAAGGGCTTCGTTTCGATCTATGGGACCGTGGAGGGCGACGGTCGCGTCGTCCTCACCCGCCCACTGCCCAAGGCCGCGGCCAAGCCCAAGCTGCCGAAGGCCTGAGCCCATGCGGACGATCGCTCATTGTCGGGAGCACTGCCTGCGCCTCGGCGCTGGCTGCGCCGGATGTGGAGCGCAGCTCGAACTGCCTTTGAGCGGTGTTTGCAGGGCCTTCAACGACTGGACAGTCGAGGCCCTTCACCGGGCCGGGTTCTTCAACTGCCCTAGCTGCGGCCAGCAGCGGGGCGTCTGGATCACAGGGGAATATTGGGGGCACCCGCGCCAGGTCGAGACCTGGACCCCCGACCGGGGCCACTACCTGTCCCCGAGCATCCACGGCCTGAGGTGTTGATCACCCCCCAGTGGCAAAGAGGTTTGACACACACCCCGAAAGGCCTTGGACACTCATGGCATGGCCGCATCGGGTTTGACCCCACAACCACTTGTATTAGTTAATTGATTTCAGTCCCTTCCGGGCCGCCAGCGCAAAGCCTTGTAGCGTAAGGGTTTACGAGCACGTAACTGCAGCAAGGGCCACAGGCGAGCCCGAGCGTTAAATCAGTCGCAGACAAGCCTCGACATCAGTAATGATAACGACATTGCGCGATTTCGAGCTGCTGGGCGACGCCTGCGCCGCTGACCCTGTAGACGAGACGATCTTCCAGAGTGATCCGACGGGACCACCATCCCTTGAGTTCGCCGCGAAGGGGTTCTGGCTTGCCCGTGCCTTGGAACGGCGTTCGCATGCATTCTTTGGTGAGGCCGTTCAGTCGCACCAGAACATTGGCGTCGGTCTTCTGCCAGTGGAGATAGTCGTCCCACGCCTGGTCGGCGAAGACCAGCCTCACGGCTCGATGAGCTGCCGCTCTGAACCGGCGCCTGCATCGAGCTGGGCGATCGCCTCGGTGAGACGCTGAGCATTGGCCGACCGGGAGACCAGATGCAGTGTCTCCTCCATGGCGTTCCAGTCGGCCAGCGACACCATCACCACCGCGGCCGGCGCCGCCGACCTGATCAAGCGCATGGCGGCCCGCGAGATCGATATTCTGATCGGCACCCAGATCGTCGCCAAGGGCCATCACTTTCCCCTGCTCACCCTGGTCGGCGTCATCGACGGCGATCTCGGCCTCAACGGCGGTGACCTGCGCGCCGCCGAGCGCACCTATCAGCTTCTCCATCAGGTCGCC
>CALEOQ010000482.1 GCA_937910255.1 uncultured Caulobacteraceae bacterium
GATTCTACTCTATATGATTATCATATATAATATTTTTTTTTTTCAAGCAGAAGACGGCATACGAGATTACGACGTGACTGGAGTTCAGACGTGTGCTCTTCCGATCTAGTTTCAGTTCATCGAGGAGCCTGATCATGCACCTGGCCCGTTTTCCCCGCGCCCGTTTCGCCCATCTGCCGACCCCGCTGGAGGGCGCGCCCCGTCTGGGCGAGGCGCTCGGGACCTTGAGCCTCTTCATCAAGCGCGACGACGCCACGGGCCTGGCCGGGGGCGGCAACAAGACGCGCAAGCTGGAGTTCCTGGTCGGCGAGGCCCGCGCCCGCGGCGCCGACACCCTGGTGACCCAGGGCGCCATCCAGTCCAACCATGTCCGTCAGACCGCGGCGGCGGCGGCGCGTATGGGCATGGCCTGCGAGATCATCCTGGAGGCCCGCACCGGGTCGGAGGCGACCGACTACAACGGCTCCGGCAACGTCCTGCTCGACCGCCTGCTCGGCGCGCAGATCCGCACCGTGCCCGGCGGCAGCGACATGAACGCCGCCCTGGAGGAAACCGCCCAGGCCGTCCGCGACCGCGGCGGCCGGCCCTATGTGATCCCCGGCGGCGGCTCCAACGCCGTCGGCGCGCTCGGCTATGCCGACTGCGCCCGGGAGCTGGTGGTCCAGGCCGACGCCATGGGCCTGAAGATCGATCGCATCGTCACCGCCACCGGCAGCGCCGGCACCCAGGCCGGCCTCGTCGCGGGCCTGGCGGTGATCGGCGCCGACATCCCGGTGCTGGGGATCGGGGTCCGCGCGCCCCAGGCGATGCAGGAGGCCAATGTGTTCAAGCTGGCCCAGGAGACCTGCGCCCTGCTGGGGCAGGAGGGCCGGGTCACCCGCGAAATGGTGGCGGCCAATTGCGACTATGTGGGCGCGGGCTACGGCCTGATCGACCAGGCGGTGATCGACGCCCTGAAGCTGGCGGCCCGCACTGAGGCGCTGATCCTGGATCCCGTCTATAGCGGCAAGGCGATGAAGGGGCTGATCGACCTCTGCGCCAAGGGCGCCTTCAAGGGCGAGACCGTCGTCTTCCTGCATACCGGCGGCGCCCAGGGCCTGTTCGGCTATCAGAGCGAGCTGGAAGGCAAGCTGGCATGAGCCTGATCCTCGGGGTTCTAGGCGGCATGGGACCGGCCGCCACCCTGGACTTCCTCGGCAAGCTGCAGGCCTACACCCCGGCCCAGCGGGACCAGGACCACATCCGGGTCCTGATGGACCTCAACCCCCAGGTTCCCGACCGGAACGCCCCCAGCCCTGGCGCCGGCGCCGGGGCCGGGGATGTCCTGGCCGAGATGGCCGGCGCCCTGGCCGGCGGCGGGGCCGAGGTCCTGGCCATGCCCTGCAACACCGCCCACGCCCATGCCGATCTGATCGTCCGCGCCAGCGGCCTGCCCCTGATCGACATGATCGGCGGGGCGGCCATGGCCGCCGCCGACACCGGCGCGCACCGGGTGGGCGTGCTCGGCACAAAGGGAGCGCTACGGCTCTATCGGGAATATCTCGCCGCCCGGGGCCTGGGGCTGGTGACCCTTGCCGGCGAGCGGCAGGAGGCCTTCATGGCCCTGCTCTATCGCATCAAGGGCGGTGACCTTTCGTCCCGCGTCCGGGCCGAGATGGCCAGCATGGCCAGCGAACTGGTGGCCGAGGGCGCCGAGACCCTGATCGCCGGCTGCACCGAGGCGCCGCTGGTGCTTTCGCCGGATGACGTCCAGGTCCCCTTCCTCGACGCCGGCGACCTGCTGGCGCGGCGCTGCGTGGACGTCTGCCTCGAGTTTGAACCGCCGCCGCCGATCTGAGCGGCTCAGAGCCGGGCGGCGCTGAAGGTGTCGCAGGCGTTGGGATCGCCGGTCTGCGCGCCGGTCCTGAACCAGGCCATGC
Organism: uncultured Caulobacteraceae bacterium; assembly: GCA_937910255.1. GTDB lineage: Bacteria > Pseudomonadota > Alphaproteobacteria > Caulobacterales > Caulobacteraceae > Phenylobacterium. The sequence goes on from CALEOQ010000482.1 coordinate 1,920, forward strand.
GTTGGGCGCTGGAGCCGTGGGTGAAGGCGTCGGGCACGACCCTGCCCTGGCTCTGCTTCTGCAGGGTGTCGTCGCCGATGGCCGAGGCCGCCGCCAGCCCCTGGGCGATGTCGTCCGGCCCCAGAACCACCGCCCCGCCCGATGCGCCCTCGGCCCGGGCGGCCCAGACGCCGGCATAGCAGTCGGCCTGCAGCTCCAGGCGCACCGCCCCGCTCTCGGCGCCCTGTGAGCCCAGGCGCTGAGCCTTGTCCATCTGGCCGGTGAGGTTCTGGACGTGGTGGGCGATCTCGTGGGCGATCACATAGGCCCGGGCGGCCTCGCCCTCGGCGCCGAAGCGGTTCTCCAGGTCATCCCAGAAGGAGAGATCCAGATAGACCATGCGATCGGCCGGGCAATAGAACGGCCCCATGGCCGCCTGCCCCGTCCCGCAGCGGGTGTTGGTTGATTGTTCGTAGAGCACGACGGCGGCCGGAGGCTCATAGGTCTGTCCCGCCTGGGCGAAGACCTCGGTCCACACCTCGGCGGTGGAGGTTTCGATCACATCGACGAATTGGCCCGCCTCATCATCGGGCGCGCCGCGCACGCCAGAACTCTCTGCGGCTGGCGCCCCGGCGCCATTGACGACGCTTAGCGTTGTGGTGGGATCGATGCCGAAGACGAAATAGCCGATCAGCGCCAGGACGACGCCGCCGACCCCGAGACCGCCGGCCACCGGCCCCATGCCCCGACGATCGCTGATGTTCCCAGACCGCCGCCCGCCCCGCCAACGCATGTGGTCGTCTCCGAATTTATCTCAGGGCGCGACCATGACCTGATCGCGGGCGCGCGCCTACTTCGAACCGTCCAGAATCGCCCTCACCCGGGCGTTGGAGGCCGCCAGGCGGGCGGCTGGTATGGTTGGCAGGTCGAGTGCGGGCTGTTCGGCGACCTCTCCCACGGGCCGGGGCAGGATCGGGGGGATGGCCGGCGGTTGGCGTTGGGCGCGCAGGGCGCTGAGCGCCTGTTCCGTCTGTACCTGGCCGCTGAGGGCGTTGAGCTCGTTCTCCAGCGCGATCGCCCGCTGGCGGTCCATCTGCTGCTGAGCCTGGAGGACCCCCAGCTGGTGATCATAATAGGCGTCCTGCGCAGCGGCTGGCGCCGCCGTCACAAGGGCCAGACCCGCCAGGAACGGTCGGACGAAAGCAGCTGGGCGCATGGGAGGGCTCCGTTGAGGCTCAGAACCTCAACGCGCCATCGCGCCGACGGGTTCGTTCAGTTCGCCTGCGCGCGGGTGGTGACGGTGAAGCGCGCCAACTGCTCGGCCGGCGCGCTCCAGCCCGGCGCCAACTCGATGGCCTTCTGATAGTCGAAATAGGCGGACCTGGCGTCCTCCAGGCCCTCATAGGCCAGGGCGCGATTGTAATAGGCCTTGGCCGGCTCCTCGACCCCCAGCTCCAGACCGCGATTGATCTGCGCCAGGCTCTCGGCATAGCGCTCCTGGCCGATAAAGGCCGCGCCGCGGTTCACATAGCCCTCGCCGAGGTCCGGCTTCATCTTCACCGCCATGTCGAAGTCCTTCACCGCCCCCTCATAGGCGGTGCGCCGCAGGCGCAGGACGCCGCGGTTGACATAGGTGCCGGCCCGGTCGCGGGAATTGAGGAACTCGGTCTCCAGGGCGATGTCGCAGAATTCCTCGAACCGCTCGTCGGACTCGCCGTTGACGGCGGCGCGGGAGCAGGCCTCGGCCATGCCGCCGCCGATGACCGTCACGGCGCCTTGGGCTGCGCCGGCGGAGAAGGCGACCGCGGTGGCGACCGCCAGAATTGAAAGTCCACGGCGCATGGCGGGACCTCCTTGCATGTGAGATTCGCCGACCCAGCGCCGGCGAGGCGGCCAGAGTCTTCCCGTATCCGCGTTTGGTCAATCCGCCGCAGCGGCGCGACACGCAACTTGTCGTGTGAAATCAACCTGCAGAGGACTCAGCTGCGCGGCTCGCGGCGGCGGATCGTCTCGCGATAGAGGATGTAGAGGCCGCTGGCCGCCACGACGCCGGCCCCGACCAGGGTGAGCGGCCGGGGAAGCTCGTCCCAGACGATGAAGGCGAACAGGCTGGCCCAGACCAGCTGGGTGTAGTCGAACGGCGCCACGACGGCGACCGGCGCCACGCGGATCGCCTCGGTCAGCAGAAGCTGGCCGACCCCGCCCAGCAGGCCCATGACCACCAGCAGGAGGAAGGTCTCCCGATCGGGCATGACCCAGCCGAACGGCAGGCTGGCCAGGCCCGCCACGGCGCCGGCCAGGGTGAAGTAGAAGACGATCCGTGGGCCAGGCTCGGTCATGCTGATCTGGCGGATGGTGATCATGGCGCCGGCCGAGCCCATGGCCCCGACCAGGGCGAAGATCACCCCGATATTGGCCATGTTGGCGGGATCGGGCCGGATCATGATCAGTACACCGATAAAACCCACGGCGACGGCGGCCCAGCGGTGCGGCCCCACCGCCTCCTTCAGCAAGGGGACCGACAGGGCGGTCATGAACAGGGGCGCGGAGAAGGAGAGCGCGGTGGCCTCGGTGAGCGGCAGGTGCGAGACCGCCACGAAGCCGCCGATCATGCCGGTCAGCCCGACCATGGCGCGGGCCGCATGCGCGCCCGGCCGGCTCGTGCGCAGCACGCCGAACCCGCTGGTGCGCAGGATATAGATGGCGATGGGGATGAAGGCGAAGGCGTTGCGGAAAAACAGCGTCTCGAAGATCGGGACGCCCCGCTCCGACGCCACCTTCACCAGCCCGAACAGGCCCGCCATGCAGGCCATGGCCGCCACGCGCAGCATGACCCCCAGGCCGATCTTGGAAGCCGGGCGTTCTGGAACGGGGCGCGGGGGGGAGGCCATGGTCACGATGGGCAGCCCATGACCCCTGGCGAGGCCGCCGTCAATCGCGCCTCGATCGCCTGGGAGGCTATGGGCGCTGTTCGGTCAGTCGAAGGTCACGCCCATGCGCGCCATGGCGCCGAACACCCGCTGGATGTCCCCCAGATGGCCGGTGAGCACGTCACGCGCCAGCCGCGTGTTGAACGCCTGGGCCGGAACGATGATTCCCTTGGGAGTCCGAGCACAGCGCCAGGTCCGGATCAGGACGTTCACATTGCGGCGGGTGGTCTCGAACGGCTGCTTCAGGGTGTTGGACAGGGCCAGGACGCTGATCGGCGCCAGCAGGTCGTCGGGCGGCGGCCGTCGAACCGACGCATAGCGCCGCGCCATCTCCAGGTCCTCGCGCAGCGGCTGATAGTTGGCGTCGAGGATGGCCAGCAGAATCATGCCCCGGCCGAAGTCCGCCGTCGTGCGGGTCAGGCGTTCGGCGATCCTCAGGACGTATTCGGCGGTGAAGCGCGCGGCCAGCCGCTCCTGGGAGACCGGCGGCGTGATGCCGGGCGCAGGCCTGGCGCCGCCGGTGAGATCAAAGTTGGGGGCGGCGGTGCGGACATCGGCGGCCAGGGCGCGCACCGTCGCCAGGCTGCGCCCCAGGGCCAGGCGGTTGGCGTCGGTCTCAAGCGCCGCGGCCGGAATATAGACCCCGCGGGTGGTCCGCTGGCAAAGCCCCCGGGCCTCGAGATCGGCGACCCGACGCCGCGCGGCCTCATAGGGAATGCTGAAAGACGCGGCCAGGGCGCCGACGCTGATGGGCCGGCGGATGTCGTCGGGCGGCGGATTGTCCACGCCGGCGTAGCGCAGGGCCAGGACGGGGTCCCGGACGATATGCCGGACATTGGCCTCGATGATCGAGAGCGCCAGGACGCCGGTCATGGCGTCCCCGCCACCGAAATGCTCCAGGGTCGCCACCCCCTGGACGAAGTGGGGGATGGCGCACTGGAGGATCAGCCGAGACACGTCCTCGCACGCCGGACCCTGCGTCGTTCCGGGCGGATCGGAAAGTTTGTCCATTTCCCCTCGTGAGGATCGCGTCAGGGCGCCGCCAGCCTAGGGCGACAGCTTAGCACGACCCTGGCCAAGGTGGCCGCCCCCCCTGGCGTCACAGGTGCGGCATAGCCCATATTGGCGGCGGTTCAGGTCGCCGGGCGTGCGACCGAGCGGGGGGGAAGACGCGTGGACGTTGGGGCGAGCGATGCAGCGGCGGGCGGGGCGCGCCGGCGGACGGCCGGGCTGATCCTGGGACTCTGCGCCTTCGGGGCGATTCTTCTGGCCCCGGATTTCGGGCCGGGGCCCGCCGTCCAGCCTGTGGCGGCGGTCACCGTCCTGATGGCAATCCTATGGATCACTGAGGCCGCGCCGCTGGTGGCCACCGCGCTGCTGCCCATCGTCCTGTTTCCGGCCCTGGGCGTGAGCGATGTGCGAGACGCCGCCGCCCCCTATGCCGACCCGGTGATCTTCCTGTTCCTCGGCGGCTTCGTCCTGGGCGCGGCCATGGAGCGGTGCGGCCTGCACAAGCGTGTCGGCCTGGGCTGCGCCGCCGCCGCCGGCGCCACGCCACGACGGCTGGTGGCCGGCATGCTGGGCGCCACGGCCCTGGTCTCCATGTGGGTCAGCAATTCCGCCGCCGCCGTCCTGATGATGCCGGTCGCCATGGCCGTCCTGGCCCTGGCCGAGGACCATGGCGGGCGCGAGGACCCGGTCTCCTATCGCAATCTCGGCGTCGCCCTGCTGCTGGCGGTGGCCTATGGCGCCAGCATCGGCGGGGTCGCCACCCTGATCGGCACCCCGCCCAATGCGCTGCTGGCCGGCTATATGGCCCGCGAGCACGGGGTGGCGATCGGCTTTGGCCAGTGGATGATCATCGGCGTGCCGGTGGCGCTGATCCTGCTGGGCGCCGCCTGGGTGGTGCTGACGGCGCTCAATCCCGTGAAGCTGGTCCTGCCGGAGGCCAGCGTCCTGTTCCGCGAGGAACGGGCGAGGCTCGGCCAGATGACGGGGCCGGAGAAGCGGGTCACCGTGATCTTCGCCCTGGCGGGCGGGGCCTGGATCTTCCGCCCCCTGCTCACCCCCTTCGCCCCCTGGCTGACCGACACCGGGATCGCCATCGCCGCGGCCGCGGCCCTGGCCTTCATTCCCGCCGCCGGCGTCCGCAGCGAACGCCTGGTCACCGACGCCGAGCTCAAGCGCCTGCCCTGGGGGGTGCTGACCCTGTTCGGCGGGGGCCTCAGTCTGGCCGACGCCATCTCCGACAGCGGCCTGGCCGCCTGGCTGGGTCAACTGCTGGGGGTGCTGGGCGCCTGGCCTGTGGCGGCCCTGGTGGTCATGGTCACCCTGGCGATGATCTTCCTGACTGAACTGACCAGCAACACCGCCTCGGCCGCCACCTTCCTGCCGATCGGCGGCGCGCTGGCGCTCGCCATCGGCGCCGACCCGCTGCTGTTCGCCATTCCGTTGGCCCTGGCGGCCTCCTGCGCCTTCATGCTGCCGGTGGCCACGCCCCCCAACGCCATCGTCTATGGGGGCGGCCTGATCAGCATCGCCCAGATGAGCCGGGCGGGCCTGTGGCTGAATGTGATCGGCGTGGTGGCGATCTCAGCCATCGCCCTGATCGCCGTGCCGCTGATCTTCGCGGCGGGGAGCTAGCCTGCGATCCGCGCAAGGCCGGTGGTGCCCCCGGTCGGACTCGAACCGACACACCTTGCGGTACCGCATTTTGAGTGCGGCGCGTCTACCAATTCCACCACAGGGGCCCGCGGGCAGCGCAATCTAGCGGCGCGCGCCGTCGCGTCAATGTGGGCTGCAGGCGCGGTGAATCGTCCTGACAGGGCGACAGGGCTTGCATCGCCGACGGGTCATCCGTAACTGATAATCGTTCGCAGACGGCGCCGCGCGCGCCATCCGTCGCCTCAGGCCTGGAATTGCTTATGGACCACCTCACGCCCGCCGCGGCCCTGGCCGCCGATCCCCAGCCCGCCCAAGGCGAGGTGCGGCTGAGCCAGGCCCGGCTCCGGGATCGCGGCGTCATCGGCAGCGTCCATGTGCGGCCCGATGTCGATCACCACGGGCTGAGCGCCGAGGAACTGGAGCGCCGGTTGCTGGAGCTGGGTTTCGTCGAAGGCGCGGCCATCGAGGTCATCCACGAGGGCGCCATCGGGCGCGACCCGATCGCCGTGCGCCTGGACGACATGCGCGTGGCGCTTCGCCGCCATGACGCCGCCGATGTGGTCATCCGTCTGGACGCCCGGAGCGCGGCGCGATGAGCACAGCCAGCGCCCGCATCGCCCTGGTCGGCAATCCCAACTCCGGCAAGACCGCCTTGTTCAACGCCCTCACCGGCGGCCGCCAGAAGGTGGCCAACTATGCCGGGGTGACGGTGGAGAAGAAGGAGGGGATGGTCACCACGCCCGGCGGGCGGACCCTGTCGGTGATCGACCTGCCCGGCACCTATTCCCTGCGCGCCCGCAGCCCGGACGAAGAGGTCACCCGCGACGCTGTCCTCGGGCAGCTGAAGGGTGAGACGCCCCCGGACGTGGTGGTCTGCGTCGCCGACGCCACCAATCTGCGGCTGGTGCTGCGCCTGATCCTGGAACTGCGCCAGGTGGGCCGGCCCATGGTTCTGGCGCTCAACATGTTCGACATCGCCCAGCGCCAGGGCCTGCGCATCGACCTGGAGGGCCTGGCCCGCGACATCGGCGCGCCGATCGTCACCACCGTGGCCACACGCAAGCGCGGCATCGAGGACCTGGTCGCCCAGGTGGAGGCCAAGGTCGAGGCCCTGGCCGCCGCGGGCGACCTGGATGTCCCCAACACCTGGCATGAGCCGAGCCCCGCCGAGATCCGCCGGGCGCACGCCGAAGCCCAGCGCCTGATGAAGGCCCATGTGCGGCCGGCTGAACGCCCCGACACCATGACCGGCAAGATCGACGCGGTGCTGCTGCATCCGGTCGCCGGCCTGGCCATCCTGCTGGCCCTGCTGTTCGTCATGTTCCAGGCGGTGTTCGCCTGGGCCGGGCCGCTGATGGACGGGATCGAGGGCGGCATCGGCGCCCTGGGCGGTCTGGTCGCCACGGTGATGCCGGACGGTCTTTTGCAGAGCCTGATCGTCGATGGCCTGATCGCCGGGGTCGGCAGCGTCCTGGTCTTCCTGCCCCAGATCCTGATCCTGTTCTTCTTCATCATCCTGTTGGAAGACTTCGGCTATATGGCCAGGGCCGCCTTCCTGATGGACAAGATCATGGGCGGCGCCGGTCTGCATGGCCGCGCCTTCATTCCGCTGCTGTCGTCCTTCGCCTGCGCCATTCCGGGCGTCATGGCCACCCGGGTGATCGACTCCAAGCGTGACCGGTTGACCACCATCATGGTGGCGCCGCTGATGACCTGCTCGGCGCGGATTCCGGTCTACACGCTGATCATCGCCGCCTTCATTCCCAACCAGACGGTATGGGGGTTCGCCAGCCTGCAGGGGGTCGTGATGTTCGGCCTCTATGTGGCCGGCATCACCAGCGCGCTGGCCATCTCGTTCATCGCCCGGCGGCTGTTCTGGCGCGGCCAGGTCGAGCCCTTCCTGATGGAGCTGCCGACCTACAAGACCCCTGATCCCAAGAGCGTCCTGCGCAATCTGTGGCAGCGGGCCGAGATCTTCATCAATCGCGCCGGCCGGATCATCCTGCCGCTGATGGTGCTGATCTGGGTGCTGTCGACCTTCCCCTATCCGCCGGAGGGCGCGACGGGACCGGCCATCGACTACAGCTTCGCCGGTCGGCTGGGCCATCTGCTGCACCCGCTGTTCGCCCCCATCGGCTTCAACTGGCAGATGACCGTGGCCCTGATCCCGGGCATGGCCGCCCGCGAGGTCGCTGTCGGCGCCCTGGGCACCGTCTATGCCGTGGCCAACGCCGAGGAGCAGGTGGGCACCCTGGCTGGGGCTCTGTCGGCCGACTGGTCCCTGGCCATGGGGCTGGCCTTCCTGACCTGGTACGTCTTTGCGCCCCAATGCGCCCCGACCCTGGCGGTGGTGAAGCGCGAGACGAACAGCTGGCTGTGGCCCACGGTGATGTTCGCCTACATGGTCACCCTGGCCTACCTGGCGGCCATGGGCGTCTATCACGGCGCCGTGGCGCTGGGCTGGGGCTAACCTGCGCTCGGCGCCTCGCCGGCCAGCACGCCGGTCGCGCCCTGCAGCCGCAGCAGCAAGCGCCAGACCGGAAGGGCGCCGCGCAGGGAAAGGGAGTAAACCCCGGTGGCGGCCGGCTCCTTAAACATAACACAAGCTGAACTATACCTCTCGCAGACTCTTCCCGATCCTCCGCTCTCGTCACCGTATCCCACACCAC
>CALEOQ010000483.1 GCA_937910255.1 uncultured Caulobacteraceae bacterium
GCGATGGGTGGCGTGGTGCTCGGTGAGGTGGTGGGTTTTTTTTTTTAAGGATACGGCGACCACCGAGATCTACACTCTTTCCCTACACGACGCTCTTCCGATCTGGGAAAGACGTCCATGAACGACAGGACGTGGTCATCCTCGAACACCCGCGCGCAGGGCGCCTCGCCGCGCAGGATCTTGGCGAAGATGTTGTTGGCGTCGTAGGTCCCGTCCAGGCTCATGGCCGCGCTCCCTCTGGCGTTGATCGTTCGTGCTTAGCAAAACCGCCCGCGGCATGCGAAGAGCTCAGCCCTGGCGGAATGGCGAGTATTCCTCCGAAAGCCATTCCATTTCGCCGTCCACCGCCGCCTTTTCACGGGCGACGAAATCCTCCACCGGACCACGCAACGCCGGATCGGCGATGTAGTGGGCCGAATAGACCGGCGTCGGCAGATAGCCGCGGGCGATCTTGTGCTGGCCCTGGGCGCCCGCCTCGACCCGGGCGAGGCCTGCGCCGATCGCCCATTCGATGGCCTGGTAGTAGCAGAGCTCGAAATGCAGGAAGGGCACGTCCTCGATGCAGCCCCAGTTGCGGCCATAGAGGGCGTCGGCGCCGATCAGATTGAGCGCGCCCGCGATCCAGCGGCCATTGCGACGGGCCATGATCAGCAGCACCCGGTCGGCCATCCGCTCGCCTAGGAGGGAAAAGAACAGCCGGTTCAGATAGGGCTGCCCCCATTTTCGCGACCCGGTGTCCATATAGAAGCCGTAGAAGGCGTCCCAGGCGTCCTCGGTCAGGTCGGCGCCGGTGAGGCGGACGATCTCCAACCCCGCCTGGGCGTCGCGTCGCTCCCGCCGGATGGTTTTCCGCCGCCCCGACGAAAGGTCGGCCAGGAAGTCGTCGAAGCCGCCATAGCCGCGGTTGAACCAGTGGTACTGCTGCCCCTGACGCTGGGCCAGGCCCTGATCGCCCAGCCAGGCCCACTCCTCCTGCGTCGGAAAATTGACGTGGACGGAGGAAATCCCCATCCGCTCGCACAGGGTGAGCGCGCCGCCGAGCAACAGGTCATAGCCCTCCTGCGCCGGCACGTCGGGCCGGACCAGCAGGCGCCGCCCCGTGGCCGGCGTGAACGGCGCGGCTGACAGAAGCTTGGGATAGTAACGGCCGCCGGCCCGCTCATAGGCGTCGGCCCAGGCATGGTCGAAGATGTATTCGCCCTGGCTGTGGGACTTCAGATAGAGCGGCATGACCGCCCCGACCCCGCCCGCCTCGTCGGCGATGGACAGGTGCTGCGGTCCCCAGCCGGCCCGCTCCACCGCGCAGCCGGACTGCTCCAGAATGTCGAGAAAGTCGTAGGAGACGAACGGATTGCCGCTTTGCGCCGCGCAGCCGTCCCAGCTCGCCTGGCCGATCTCGGCGATACGGCGGCTCACCTTGACCGCCGGCCTCAGACTCACGCGGCGAAGCCCTCGAAGATCATGTTGTCGCAGTGATCCTTCACCGCGTCCCATTGCTCGGGCTGGCGGACCGTCCAGGCGACCACCGGCATGCCTTGGGCCCGATAGGCGTCAGCCGCGGGGCTGGGCAGCATGTCGAGGCCCAGGGCCAGGAAGTGCGGCCGGGCGATGGAGACCTGTTCCAGCCGGGCATAGGACTGGCGCTGCTCCTCGCTCAGATGCTTCACACCGCGATAGCTGAAGGAATCGAGACCCCGCAGCACGCCCGGATAATGGTCGGCGTACCAGGCGTGGGAATAGGGATTGAAGCCGATGATGCAGAGCGGGCCCGCATGGTCGGCGATGATCTCGTGCACCCGGCGCTCCAGCGGCCCGACCTCGCCCCAGGCGGTCTTCAGCTCGATATGGACCATGGCCCGGTGGCCGATCAGGGCCAGGGTCTCCAGCAGGGTGGGAATCGTCTCGTCGGTCCCCTTGAGGGACAAGCCGCCAAGGTCGGCGGCGGTGTGATCGCGCAGGCGGCCCTCAGCGCCGGTCATCCGGACCAGGGTCTCGTCGTGGAAGACCATCGCCTCCCCGTCCGACGACAGGTGGACGTCGAGCTCGATCCCATAGCCGGCGGCGCAGGCGGCCTGGAAGGCGCCCAGGGAATTTTCCGGCGCGCCGTCCGGCGTCCACAGGCCCCGGTGGGCCACCGGCGGGTGGAACAGAAGATCCCAGGCCTCGCCGAAGCGGTCCCTCACGAGACCTCCACCACCGCGTCGACCTCGACGGCGAAATTCATCGGCAGGCGATAGACGCCCACCGCCGAACGGGCGTGACGGCCGATATCGCCGAAGGCGTCGACCATCAGGTCCGAGGCGCCGTTCACCACCTGGGGAATGTCGAAGAACTCAGGACCGGCCTGGACGAAGCCGCCCAGCTTGACCACCCGGACCACGCGGCCGAGATCGCCGCCGCAGGCCGCCTTCATCTGGGCAGATCGGAAGAGCGTCGTGTAGGGAAAGAGTGTAGATCTCGGTGGTCGCCGTATCATTAAAAAAAAAAACAAACAAGACACGCTATATGAGTGCACACATACTATACCGCAAAGACCACCCTGACCCACAGTAGTCCCCATCACACTCTTCGC
>CALEOQ010000484.1 GCA_937910255.1 uncultured Caulobacteraceae bacterium
GGCGGTCGCTCGCGTGTCAGCCGCGGCTCTATGCTCTGAGATGCTGTCTGCTTGATACTCTTTTTTTTTTTTAATGATACGGCGACCACCGAGATCTACACTCTTTCCCTACACGACGCTCTTCCGATCTCATCCGGGCGTCATGGTGCTGACCTCGTCCACCTCGGGGCTCTATGGCAATTTCGGCCAGGCCAATTACGGGGCGGCCAAGGCCGGCATCTATGGCCTGATGCGTGTGCTCTCCATCGAGGGCCGCAAGTACGGCATCCGCGTCATGGGCCTGGCGCCGGGCGCCTTCACCCGCATGACCGCCGACCTGCCCGGCCGCCAGGGCAAGGAGCCCGACGCCATGAGCCTGCCGGAAAACATCGCGCCCGGCGTGCTCTACATGGTGTCGGATCTGGCCGCCGACCATTCGGGCAAGGTGCTGGGCGTCTCGTCCCGCGGCGTGCGCGAGATCAAGATGGTGCAGACCGACGGCTTCAATCCGGGCAAGCCCTACACTGCCCAGGACGTGGCCAAGCACGCCGAGGAGGTCTTCTTCCCGGCCGCAGCTGAGCGCACCGCCGCCAGCGCTTAGGCTCGGCTCCCCGCGTCCCGTCATGGTCGGGCTTGACCCGACCATCCATGAACACCGGAGAACGGCCGTGTGCATGGACCCTCGGATCAAGTCCCAGGGTGACGGAGGTGGAGGTCTAAGGCTGCCTGAAGGATCGTCTGCTGATCCCCTGGGACCGTATTCAGCGCGCGCCTGACCGACATCAGGCTCGACCCCGTCTCGATTTCGTCGCCCCGCATCAGGCAGGTCCGATCATAGGCCAGCGCCTCTACGACGAAGATCGGCTGCACGAAGGGCCGCCAGGGATAGGCGAACCCCGGAGGCTTCTCGCCGAGATAGTAGAAGTGGTGGAAGGCCAAGGGCCGGAGTTCGCCAACCGACCAGCCGCACTCTTCCCGCAGTTCGCGACGAAGGGTGGTTTCCAGCGCCTCGCCGACCTCGCGGCGTCCGCCCGGCGTCACATGAGGCGGGCCCGTCCGCTCGCGGATGACGACCACCCGGCCCCTGCGGAAGACCACCGCCCTGATCGAGGTGATCAGAACGTCGGGCAGAGCCGGGCCTGCAAGATAGGTCCGCTGGCGAAGCCTTAGCCCCGGCCATTGGACCTCCCGATCGATGAGCGGCGCTTCGGCATTGAGCCGTTCTTCGAGGCGAGCGGCCTCATCCTCCGGAGTCATGGAAGCCCCGCCAGCCGCGCGTCCAGCCGCGCCCGGGCCGCTGGCCACTCCTCGGCCAGGATAGAGAAGACCACCGTGTCACGGATGCGGCCGGTCCAGACGACGCGGTGTTGGCGGAGAATCCCCTCCTGCACGGCGCCGAGCTTCAGAACGGCGGCGCGGGAGCGGTGGTTGATGGCGTCGACGTTCAGCTGCACCCGGCGGGCGCCGGCGGCGAAGGCGTGCTCCAGCATCAGCCGCTTGGCCGCCGGGTTCACCGCTCCGCCCCGGTGGTCGGGGTGGTAATAGGTGCCGCCGATCTCCACCGAGGCGTTGGCCCGGTCCGGGCTGATAAAGCTGGTCATGCCGACGCAGACCTCGCCCACCAGCACGGCGAACGGGATCCAGTCGCCCGCGGCGGCCTGGGCCATCATCCGGTCCCAGCCAGCGTCGAAATGCTCCGGCGCCATGGAGTGCGGATAGAGGTCGCGCCACACCTGAAGATCGGCGGCGCAGGCGGCCTGCAATTCCGCGCGATGGCGTTCGGCCAACGGCTCCAGCCGCACATGCTGATTGTGCGAATTTCGGGCTTCCAGCTGCATTTCACCCCCTGTGACCCTACGACGCGAAGAATCTTTCACCGCCCCCCTTGCCTTTGGCCATGGGGGGATTATCTCAGCCTGGCCCTTTTGGGCGTTTCCTCCCTATACCTTTCGAGCCGCGCCCTTCTTGGACGCGGCTCTTTTTTTGCTTCAGCCGGCGAGCAGCTGAGCGGCCTGGATCAGGTAGAGGACGCCCACGGCGGTCACGATCCAGCGGGTCCAGCGCTTGAAGTTCACGTCGCTCATCCTCTCCAGGATCAGGCCGCCGCACCAGGTGCCGGCCATGGACAGCGGAACGGCCAGGGCGAACAGCCAGAGCGGCGGCATGTCGGCGGCCCCGGGGCTCCCGCCGGCCATGAGCAGCGGCGTCCCATAGACGATGATCTTGGCCAGGTGGGCGAAGACCTGGGTGGCCGCCTTGGTGGCGACGATGGCGTGGCGGGTGAGCTCGGTGCGGACGAAGAAGATGTCCAGCAGAGGCCCGGCCACCCCGGCCATAAGGTTCAGGCCGGTGACCAGGAAGCCGGAGGCGAAGGCCTGGGGCGGCCGGGCGGCGTCCAGCTTCAGCCAGCCTTTCGGCAGCCAGGTGAGCCAGGGGACCAGCCCCAGCATCAGGAACAGGAACGGCTTGGACGGCGTGAAGGCCGCCAGGGACACCAGGACCCCGGCGATCAGCGAGGCCAGCGCATACCAGCCGACAATGTCCCAGCGGACGTGGCGCCTATGCAGGATGGCCCGCCAGCCATTGGCGACCAGCTGAAGGACCCCATGGGTGACGAAGGCCGCCGACACCGGCAGGACAAGCGCCAGGGCGCCCATCAGCACCAGGCCGCCGGCCATGCCGAAGACGCCGGACAGGGTGGCGGTCGCAAAGGCGGACGCCAGGATGAAGATCGCAATGATCAGGGTCACGGGGTGTAGCCTCCAGTTGAGCGGCCGGCCCCGAACGGCGGGCACAGGCCGCCGCCGGGAAACGGTCCGCAGCGCGTCGCGCGCGGGACGGAGCAGGCGCTGCAAGCCTCATCGGGCGAGCGCCTTGTAGAAGACGGTGGTGGCCTCGGGCCGGCCGTCTGTGGAAAGGGCGAAGTCGGGAATAACGCCGACGCGGGTCCAGCCGGCGCGGGCATAGAGGCGTTCGGCGTCGCCGCCAGTGACGGTGTCGAGCACCAGCAGGCTCAGGCCCATCTGGCGGGCGGCCGCTTCGGCGCCCTCCAGCAGGGCGGCGCCCAGGCCCATACGCCGGGCGCGGGGCAGGACCAGCATCTTGGCTACGTCCCCGCGGTGGGGCTGGTTCTCCGGCCCGGCCGGGACCACCTGGACGACGCCGCATAGCCCCTGACGGTCAAAGGCCGCAATGAGCCGACGACCATCATCGGCATCCAACTGGCCTGCCCACCAGCCTGTGGCGCGCTCGGCCTCGAGGCCCGCGAGGAAGGAGACCGAAGCGCCCTGCGCCACGCAGGCGGCCAGCAGCTCGCCCAAGGCCGGCAGATGGGACCGCGCCTGTTCGGCGGTCAGAACATCGAGGCGCGTATCGGGGCTCATGGCTTGGCCATACACCCAGCCAAGCGGCGCCGCCAGCCAGGCGCAGATCCTCAAAAGCAAAAGACCCCGGCGCAGGCGCCGGGGTCTCTCGGAAGCGAACCGGAACCTTGAGGTCCTAGTTGCGGAACACCGCCGCCGTAGAGGCGTCCTGGGGCATTTCGCGGTACTGGCGCAGCTCGTTGCGGCCGACCACCATGTGGTGGACCTCATCGGGGCCGTCGGCCAGGCGCAGGGTGCGGGTGGAGGTGTACATCCGGGCGAGCGGGGTCTTCTGCGAGACGCCGGTGGCGCCGTGCATCTGGATCGCCTGGTCGATGATCTGGCAGACCCGCTCGGGCACCATGGCCTTGACCATGTGGATCCAGATGCGGGCTTCCTGGCGGTCCAGCACGTCCATGGCCTTGGCCGCCTTGAGCACCATCAGGCGCATGGCCTCGATCTCGATGCGGGCGCGGCTGACGATTTCCACATTGCCGCCCAGCTGGATGATCGGCTTGCCGAAGGCTTCGCGGGTCAGGCCGCGGGTGACCATCAGGTCGAGCGCCTTCTCGGCCTGGCCGATGGCGCGCATGCAGTGGTGGATCCGGCCGGGACCCAGGCGCAGCTGGCTGATCTCGAAGCCGCGGCCTTCGCCCAGCAGCATGTTCGAGGCCGGCACGCGGACATTATCGAAGACGATGTGCATGTGGCCATGCGGCGCGTCAGGATCGCCAAACACGTTCATCGGCCCGACCACCTTCACCCCGGGGGTGTCCATGGGCACCAGGATCTGCGACTGGCGCAGGTGCGGCGGGCCCTCGGGGCTGGTCTGCACCATGGTGATCATCACCTTGCAGCGCGGGTCGCCGGCGCCGGAGATGTAGTGCTTTTCGCCGTTGATCACGTACTCGTCGCCGACCAGGGTGGCGCGCATGCGGATGTTCTTGGCGTCCGACGAGGCCATATCCGGCTCGGTCATGGCGAAGGCCGAGCGGATCTTGCCTTCCAGCAGCGGCTTCAGCCACTTTTCCTTCTGCTCAGGCGTGCCGACGCGCTCGAGGACTTCCATGTTGCCGGTGTCGGGCGCGGCGCAGTTCATGGTTTCCGAGGCCATCGGATTCTTGCCGAGCTCGACGGCGATATAGGCGTAGTCGAGGTTGGACAGGCCCTCGCCGGTCTCGGCGTTGGGCAGGAAGAAGTTCCACAGGCCCTCGGCCTTGGCCTTGTCCTTGGCGGCTTCGAGGACGTCCAGCTGGCCCGGCGCATAGGACCAGATGTCGGTCTTGCCTTCGCCCAGACGATGGAACTCCACCGACATGGGCTGCACCACCTCGGCGATGAACGTCTTCACATGGTTCAGCAGGGGCACCGCCTTGTCGGAGATGCGGAGGTCGTTCAGCGCGTCCTGCGGGTTCAGCGCAAAGCTGGATTGGGCTTTTTCGGCGGCGATGTTCATCGTGGTCCTCCCGGGGACATGGGCGTTGAAGCTGGGGCGCCGGGGGCCAGCCCTTGGAGGCCAGAACGCGCCCGGATCGATCTCTTCCCCACCATTGGCGCAGAATTGCTGAAAATCAAACGCCTGTTCGAGGGGCGAGCCTAAAAGCCGTTCAAACATTTGTTTGAACGGAAGGCGCGGCTCATGGATTTCGAATATTCGCCACGGCAGAAGGCCCTGATGGCCCGGGTCGAGGCCTTCATGGCCGAGCATGTGATCCCGGCGGCGCCGCTCTATGAGGCGCAGCAGGCGCAAGGCTCTCGGTGGAAGGTCCTGCCGGTGATCGAGACGCTGAAGGCCAAGGCCCGCGCCGAAGGCCTGTGGAACATGTTCATGCCGCCCTCCTCCGGCGTCGCCCATGTGGATGACAGCTTCGTCTTCGAAGGCGAACAGCTGACCAATCTGGAATATGCGCCCATCGCCGAGATCATGGGACGGGTGGAGTTCGCCTCAGAGGTGTTCAACTGCTCGGCGCCCGACACCGGCAATATGGAGATCCTCAACCGGTATGGGACGCTCGCCCAGAAGGCGCGCTGGCTGCGCCCCCTGATGAACGGGGAGATCCGCTCGGCCTTCCTGATGACCGAGCCCCAGGTGGCCTCCTCCGACGCCACCAATATCGAGACCCGCATCGTCCGCGACGGCGACCACTATGTGATCAACGGCCGCAAATGGTGGTCGTCCGGCATGGGCGATCCCCGCTGCAAGGTGGCCGTGGTCATGGGCAAGACCGACCTGGAGGCGCCCCGCCATCAGCAGCAGAGCCAGGTGCTCGTCCCCCTCGACGCGGCCGGCGTGAAGATCGTGCGGATGCTGCCGGTGTTCGGCTATGACGACGCCCCCCACGGTCATGCCGAGGTGGTGCTGGAGAATGTCCGCGTGCCGGTGGATGAGGCCCTGCTGCTGGGTGAGGGGCGCGGCTTCGAGATCAGCCAGGCCCGCCTGGGCCCCGGCCGTATCCACCACTGCATGCGGACCATTGGTTCAGCCGAGGTCGCCCTGGAGAAGATGTGCCGACGGCTCCGGAGCCGCACCGCCTTCGGCAAGGCGATTTCCGAACACTCGGTCTGGGAGGAGCGCATCGCCCGAGCCCGGATCGATATCGAGATGACCCGCCTGCTCTGCCTGAAGGCCGCCGACATGATGGACAAGGCCGGCAACAAGGCCGCCCGGCTGGAGATCGCCATGATCAAGGTCCAGGCCCCGACCATGGCCCTGAAAGTCATCGACGACGCCATCCAGGCCCATGGCGGCGCAGGCGTGACCAGCGACTTTGGCCTGGCCAAGGCCTATGCCGGCCAGCGCACCCTGCGCCTGGCCGACGGCCCCGACGAGGTCCACAACCGCACCATCGCCAAGATGGAGCTGGCCAGATACGGGGACCGTCAGGCCAGGCTGGACGCCGAGCAGGACGCCCTGCGCGTGCCGGTCGGCTCACGCTGAAAAGCAGCCTTGGGCGCGGCGTCCTAAAGGCTGGCCGGCCGCGTCAGCAGGAAGAGGCTGAGCACGCCAGCCAGGGCCATCAGGGCCGGAAGGAGTTTGAAGAGCTTGACCATGGCCCTCAGATAGGCATGGGCATGGCGCCTATCCAGTTAAGCTTCCGACATATTTTCCTGGGGCGCGTGAAGCGGGGCTGAGGTCGGCGAAACCACATGGCCCAGCTTGACTCCCAGGCCCGTCCTACCTAATTCCAGGCCGCGTTAGCACTCAGGGTTGGCGGCTGCTAATGTGCGCCGACCGCGGGGGCTAGCCTCATCGCAATTCGCAATAGTTCCGAATGGAGCAAGACCAACATGGCGTTTCGTCCTTTGGGAGACCGCGTCCTCGTCCGGCGTGTCGAGGAAGAACAAAAGACCAAGGGCGGGATCATCATCCCCGACACGGTGAAAGAGAAGCCGCAGGAAGGCGAGATCATCGCCGTGGGCCCCGGCGCCCGTGATGAAAGCGGCAAGGTTCAGCCCCTGGACGTCAAGACCGGCGATCGCATCCTGTTCGGCAAGTGGTCCGGCACCGAGATCAAGCTCGAAGGTGAAGACCTGCTGATCATGAAGGAAAGCGACGTCCTGGGCGTCCTCGACTAAGAGCCCGGCCCCTCGCCGACCTGGCCCGCCGTGAGGCGGGTTGAAGACATACGGCCAAGGCGCGCGATCCGGGATGATCCCGACGCTGCCCTTCGCCTCCAAGGAAAGAAGAAGAAATGGCTGCGAAAGACGTCTATTTCTCCGCTGACGCCCGCGACCGCATGCTCCGCGGCGTCAACACCCTCGCCAACGCCGTAAAGGTGACCCTGGGCCCCAAGGGCCGCAACGTGGTCATCGAGAAGTCCTTCGGCGCCCCGCGCTCGACCAAGGACGGCGTGTCGGTGGCCAAGGAAATCGAACTGGCTGACCGCTTCGAGAACCTCGGCGCCCAGCTGATCCGCGAAGTCGCCTCCAAGACCAACGACAAGGCCGGCGACGGCACGACGACCGCGACCGTTCTGGCCCAGGCCATCGTGGTCGAAGGCCTGAAGTCGGTGGCCGCCGGCATGAACCCGATGGACCTGAAGCGCGGCATCGACAAGGCCGTCACCAAGGTCATCGAAGAGATCAAGTCCAACGCCAAGAAGGTCTCGGCCAATTCCGAGATCGCCCAGGTCGGCACCATCTCGGCCAACGGCGACACCGAGGTCGGCGAGATGATCGCCCGGGCCATGGACAAGGTCGGCAACGAAGGCGTCATCACGGTTGAAGAAGCCAAGACCGCCGAGACCGAACTCGACGTCGTCGAAGGCATGCAGTTCGACCGCGGCTACCTGTCGCCCTACTTCATCACCAACGCCGACAAGATGGAGGCCGATCTCGAAGAGCCTCTGATCCTGCTCTACGAAAAGAAGCTCTCGACCCTGCAGCCCCTGCTGCCGGTGCTCGAAGCCGTGGTCCAGTCGGGTCGTCCCCTGCTGATCATCGCCGAGGACATCGAAGGCGAGGCCCTGGCCACCCTGGTGGTCAACAAGCTGCGCGGCGGCCTCCGCGTCGCCGCCGTCAAGGCGCCGGGCTTCGGCGATCGCCGCAAGGCCATGCTGGAAGACATCGCCATCCTGACCGGCGGCCAGCTGATCAGCGAAGACCTGGGCATCAAGCTCGAGAACGTCTCCCTCGACATGCTTGGCAAGGCCAAGAAGGTCACGATCACCAAGGACGACACCACGATCGTCGACGGTTCGGGCGAGAAGGACGGCATTGAAGGCCGCATCAGCCAGATCAAGCGTCAGATCGAGGACACCACCTCGGACTACGACAAGGAAAAGCTGCAGGAACGTCTGGCCAAGCTGGCCGGCGGCGTTGCGGTCATCCGCGTCGGCGGCTCCACCGAGGTCGAGGTGAAGGAACGCAAGGACCGCGTCGACGACGCGCTCAATGCGACCCGCGCCGCGGTCGAGGAAGGCATCGTCCCGGGCGGCGGCGTCGCCCTGCTCAAGGCCTCCAAGGTTCTGGACGGCTTCAAGGGCGACAATGACGACCAGGAAGCCGGCGTGGCCATCGTGCGTCGCGCCCTGCAGGCGCCGATCCGTCAAATCGCCGAAAACGCCGGCGTCGAAGGCTCGATCGTCGTCTCCAAGGTCCTGGAAAACGACTCGGCCACCTTCGGCTTCAACGCCCAGACCGAAGAATATGTCGACATGGTCCAGGCCGGCGTCATCGACCCGGCCAAGGTCGTCCGGACGGCTCTGCAGGACGCGGCTTCGGTCGCCGGCCTGCTGATCACCACCGAAGCGGCCATCGTCGAAGCCCCCAAGAAGGGTGGCGCTGCGGCTGGCGGCGGCATGCCTGACATGGGCGGCATGGGCGGCATGGACTTCTAAGTCCAAGCGAACCCAAGCTTTCTCAAGACGAGAAGGGCGGAGCCTCACGGCTCCGCCCTTTTTCTTTGGGCGCAGGCCCAGACCGATGGGCGATCGCCTCAGCGGCCCTTGTCGTCGCGGATGATCATGTGGCCGACCCAGCTGGTCAGGCCGGTGACCACGGCGGCCACCAGGCCCGGCCACAGGCCATCGACAATGAAGCCGTCCAGCAGCACGGCCACCAGGCCGATCATCGCCGCATTCAGGATCAGCAGGAACAGGCCCAGGGTGATCAGGGTCAGCGGCAGGGTCAGGATGAACAGGATCGGCCGCAGGACGGCGTTGACCAGCCCCAGCAGGATGGCCGCCAGGATCAGGCTGGTCGTATCGGTGAAGGCCAGGCCGGCCACCAGCATCGAGGACAGCCACAGGCCGATGGCGGCGAAGACGGCGCGGACGATGAACTTGGCCAGCATTTAGATCTCCCTGCCGCCGGCCGCCTCGCGCCGCCGGATCTGCGGGCATATTCGCGCAAGGGGCCGGCCTCGTCACCCTCGCGGCCCAATTTCGCCGCATCCGCAGCCGACAGCGTGGCCTTGGGCGGGCGAGACGAGGATTCCCATGAAACGACTGATCGTGCTGGCCCTGTGCGGCCTCTGGGCGAGCGCCGCGGCGGCCCAGGCGCCGGCGGCTGACCCTGGCCCCGAGCCGGACCGGCGCAGTCCAGGCCCGCAGGCGCGTCTGTTCATCAGTCCGTCGGGCGAGCCCTTCCGTGACGGCGAGGGACTGGCGGCCTGGTTCGCCGGCGCCGATCGCGATGGCGACACCCTGCTGACCCGGCCGGAGTTCGAGGCCGACGCCGAGCGCTTCTTCGCCGTGCTGGACGCCGATGGCGACGGGGTGGTCGATGGCTTCGAGAACCAGGCCTATGAGCGCCAGATCGCCCCGGAGATCACCCGCCTGGGCGAAGCCCGCCCACCCGGCCCCGGACCTGGTGGGCGTCCCGAGCGCGACGGCGAGCGCCCCCGCCGGCCGATGCTGGGGTTTGGTCAGGGCAAGCCCGAGCCCGGCGCTCAGCGCCAGGGGGCAGGCCGCTATGGCCTGCTGAACGAGCCGCAGCCGGTGCGCGGCGCCGATGGGGACCTGTCGGGGCGGGTCAGCAAGATCGAATGGCGGACTGCGGCGGCTCGCCGGTTCAACCTGCTGGACCTGGATGGGGACGGGGTCCTGACGCTCGACACCCTGCCGCCCCTGCCCGGCGCCCGTCCGCCTCGCTGAGGGGCGCCTGCGCCTCAGGCGCGGGCCAAGTCCACCTGGGGGATGGTCTCCGAGAGCCGGCCGCCGACCCGGATTGGCTCGACCCGGACGGCCAGACCGGTGGCGTCGTCTGTTTCGACGAAGACGCCACACACCGTGGCCGGGCCTTCGGCGGGCTTGTAGCGGCCGCCGGAGATGCGGGTGGTGAAGCGGCGAAGGGGCTCTTCCTTCTGGTTGCCGATCACGCTGTCATAGTCGGCGCAGGCGCCGGCGTCGGTCTGATAGGCGGTGCCGCCGGGCAGGATCTGGCAGTCGGCCGTCGGCACATGAGTGTGGGTGCCCACCACCAGGCTCGCCCGGCCGTCGCAAAA
The DNA here is from genome assembly GCA_937910255.1 of uncultured Caulobacteraceae bacterium. Lineage (GTDB taxonomy): Bacteria > Pseudomonadota > Alphaproteobacteria > Caulobacterales > Caulobacteraceae > Phenylobacterium. The sequence goes on from CALEOQ010000484.1 coordinate 10,288, forward strand.
GTGACCCATGGCCATCTTCTCGCTGGTGGCCTCGGCGTGCATGTCCACCAGGACGGCGTCCGACACCATGCCGAGCGGCGCCTTTTCCAGCTCTCGGTCGACGGCGGCGAAGGGGTCGTCCAGGGAGTCCATATGCACCCGGCCCAGCAGGTTGATCACCAGGATGCGGCGGCCCGACTGGGTCTCGAACAGATTGGCCCCGCGCCCCGGCGCATCGGCCAGGACCGAATAGTTCAGCGGCCGGATCAGCCGAGGCTCGCGGACAATATAGGTCAGCGCCTCCTTCTGGTCCCAGGAGTGGTTGCCGAGCGTCAGGCAGTCGGCGCCGGCGTCGAACAGCTCGCGGGCCGTATTCTCGGTGATCCCGAAGCCGGCGGCGGCGTTCTCGGCGTTGATGACCACGAACTCGAGGCCGAGCTGGCGACGCAACATGGGCAGGTGGTCGGCGAGACCCTCGCGGCCGGACCGGCCGACGACATCTCCGAAAAAGGCGAAACGCATCTAGCTATCCTAGCGGACTTCGATCAGCCCGGCTTCCGTCAATATGGCGTCCAGCCGCTGATCGTGCGGCTCGAGCGGCAGGTCCTCGACCTCCTGGCCGGCATAGGCGTAACCCAGCAGGAAGGGGCGGTGGTCTGCGCCCAACGCCGCGATCGCCCGGTCATAGACGCCCGCCCCCTGCCCCAACCGCCCGCCCCGGCGATCAAAGGCCAGCAGGGGCACGATCAGGGCCGTGGGCGACACCTGGGGCTGGTCGGCGAGCGGGGCGGGAATTCCGAAGGCGTCCGGCGCCAGGGCCGCGGCCGGAGCCCAGGCGCGAAAGATCAGCGGCGCCTCCCGGCTCACAGCCGCCGGCAGGGCGAGACTGACCCCGGCCTTGGCCAGGGCCGCCATCAGCGGGTTGGGATCAAGCTCGGCGCCCTGGGCGATATAGCCCGCTACAGGTCCAGCCCCCAGGCGCGCCAGCGGCGCGTGGACAGCGGCACGGACGGCGGCTTGGCTGTCCGCAGCGGCTAGAGCCAGACGCAGGCTGCGCATCTGCCGGCGCAAAACGGACTTCTGGTGGGAAACAGGGTTCACCGGCAGGCTCTTAGCCGAACCTGAGGCTCCAAGGGAAATTGTCGTAGGCCGCTAAGCTCGGTGAGTGCGAAGCTTGGGCCTGGCCCAACCCGACTAAAGCCTAGCGGCCTTGCCCTCGAGGTCGTCGAGCCAGAAGTGACGCGCGTCGGCCGCGCCCTGGAGGATCGTCAGGGCGGCGGCGGCGGCGCCCTTGGGCTGCTGATCGGCCTTGTCAGCGGCCTTGGCGGCGGCCTCACGGTCTTCGCGCATCTTGTCGTTGATCGCCGTCAGGGTGTCCAATGCCCGCTCGGCCGCTGTCCTGGAGTCGGAATTCGCCGATGCGGTCTGATTGGCCATTCCCTGCTCGGCTATCTCGGCGAGATAGGTCCTGAACGCATCCACATCGGTATAGCCGTAGTCAAAGGCCACGGCGCGTTGGTCGTCGGCGGACAACCGGTCCAGGTAGCCGGACTGGTATCGGGCGAACGCCGACATGTCGAAGTCCTCGCCGGCGCCGCTTGCGGTGCGCATCGCCGCAGCCGCCATCGCGCTTGAATAGGCGCTCTGGGCGGCGGCGACCTGCTTGGAGAAGCCACTGTCGAGGGAGAGCCAGTACAGGACGCCCGTCCCCCTGCTGTCGGCGAGGGCGGCGAACTTGGCGTCGCTCGAGGCGGTCGGGTCATTCATGGTCTGGAGCGCATCAACCATCCGTTGGGCCGTCGCACCGGCGGCGCTGCGGGCCTGGGTGGGCTGAGCCACGAACGCCGGCGGCGCTTCAATCGGTGGGGAGTCGCTGGACGGGGCTGGCCCGTACTCGGCGAAATAGGCCTCCGCCCTCTGCGTCCAACTGGCCGTGCCGCGATAGTCGCGCAGAGAAAGCAGATCCACCGTCTGCTGGTCGCCGGCGGCCTGAGCAAGCCGGATCTGCGTATCGAGCCGGCCAGTGGAACTGTCCTTCAGGACGCCGGTATACTCGGTGGCGGCGGCGTAGCGCGGATCGTTCATCGCCACGTTGAGGGCGCGCATCACATCGACATTTGCCTGGAGGTTGGCGCGATGCTCTTCGGGGGTGGTGATGATCGCCCCCTGGTCCCAGGCGAAGGAGAAGACCGCCCGTCGCTCCTCGCTATATGCAGCGGCGACGCCGACATAGATTTTCTGGTCCTCGGCGGACAGGCCGTCAAAGGCGGCCAGCTTCTGCTCATAGACCTTGGCGCCGTCGGCGAACCAGGTGGGCGACTGGCTGCTCCCGGAGCCCGCCCCTACGGCCTGCATATAGGCGCTCACCTGAGCCGCGCGCTGAGAGAAGGCCGAATTGGCCAGATCGACGGCGTATTGCAGGTTCGGGTCAGCCTGGCCCTGGCTGGCGGGGCCGTTCAGCAGGGTGTTCTCGACGAATCTGTAGGCGGCAAGCTGGTCATCAACCGAGGCGGCGCCCGAGGTGTCATTCAGAGCGGCGATAGCCTGGTTGAACTGGTCGCGCTGCGCCTGGGCCGGATCGACGGCCTGGCTCGCCTGGGGGATGGTCACATCGGCGTTGGCGTCCGTTGACCCAGCGGCCAACGCGACCTTCGCCGCATCGCTAAGGCTGACAATCACGGCGCTCCCGAAGGCTTGGGAACTGGTCGATCCAGTAGCGTCTTGAGGGGATGCGCCGGCGACGGACGCCGCTCCAGTGACCGGGGCTCGGGGCGTTGTGACAGGCGTTGTGGTCACCGAGATTTGCATCGTCTCGCTCCGAGCAGGCCAGCAGTAGCACAGCGACGCCTTCACACGTCTGGGTTAAGAGCCGCTTATCACGGCGACCCCGCCGCACCGGCCGCGACGAGTGGCCGGGCACACTGCATCAGATCACGCGATGGGTGGCGCTCAAGCCGGCAGGTCGCACCTAGGTCTGGTCGGCGAGCGGCGCGGGCATTCCAAAGGCGCCCGGCGACAGGGCCGCGCCGGGGGTCCAGGCGCGGAAGATCAGCGGCGCATCCCAGGTTAGAGCGGTCGGCAGGGCAAGGCCGACCCCGGCCTCGGCCAGGACTTCCACATCACGCGTGACGACGCTACGCAACGCCGCGTTTAGCGAGACATGAAGCACTCGACGGCCTCGTCGCGAATATGCGACACGCCAAACCCAGAAGCGGACTTAAAGACTAGCGCGAAGTCGCCGTCAGGATCTGGATCGTAGGCCAGCAGAATGTCATCGTCCTCGGCGACGATGACGACCTGACGTGGCAAAGGTTTGGGCACGCTTCCCGGAAAGCGCTCGTCAGCCTCGATCACGACGAAATACGGCTCGATCAAAGCCACGCGCATCTCATCTAACTGTTGAGAGAACCACTCAGGGGGCAGTGGCTCTCCCAGCTGCTCAGGATGAGGGTCTGGCACGACGAACGTCTCGATTGCCGCCAGTACCCGCCGGCTGATATCGGCCATCGCAGCTTGCTCTTCCATGATTGGAACTGTTCCTCAGTATCTCGGCGAGGACAATGTCCGATCCATCCGCGTCAGCCACCTTCAGGGCCGGCTGTCGAACCCTGGCTGCGGACACGACCACTAACGCGTGCACGGCAGAGGCCGGGAGCCGGGGAGCCGATCAAGGAGCGAAGGTGGCGGCGCCGTGAGGACCGTGAAGGACGATTTTAATCCCCTCGGACCTGGATAACCAGGTGGGCGCCATGTGTCCGGGGCCACGGCGCCGGACAGGGACAGCTCCCTTCGAGACAATTAAGGTCGGAGGAATTAGGTTGCCTTCGACGTGAGCCACAGCTGACCCGCCGATCCCGAATTTAGGGAGCCTGGGTCCCCACCACAAGCGCCATCACAGCGTCGGCCTCTGGGCCCTAGTCGGCGGCCAGCTTTTCGATGCGCTTGGCCGCCCCGTCCAGGGCTGCGACGGCCTTGGATTCGATGCGGGCCTGGTCTGATTGCAGCCGCGCCAGCTCGGCCTGGATGCTCGACATGCGGCTTCGCGAATCCCAGAGCTCGTCGGCCAGCAGCAGGGCGCCCATCAGGAACAGGCGCGTATCGGTCAGCTGACCCATGTCCTGGGACACCGCCCGGACCTGGCGGTCGAACAGGCGGGCCAGTTCAACCAGATGGCCTTCCTGACCGTCCTCGCAGCCCACCTGATAAGGGCGGCCGTTCACCTCGATGGTCACCTGGGCCATGGGTCAGTCCTCCCTCGATTCCGACCAGGGCGGTGAAGCGCGCTGGTCCTCGTCCGCCATCTCATCCCCCGGGGGAAGGGCCGTCTCGGCCTGCGGTTCCGAAGTCCCGTCGTCGGGGGTCTCGCCGTCCAGGGCCTCGCGGATCTCGACGATGGCGCGGCCGAGCGCAGCCGAGGCCTCGGCGCCGGCGCTCTCCAGCTCGTGCTGGCGGGCGCGGGCCTGATCGAGGTCGGCGGCCAGCCGGGCGCGATCTTCGTCGAACAGGCCGCCGGTGTCGGCGGCGTCGCGGCGGCTACGCTCGCCCAGGCGCTGTTCCAGCAGGGCGATGGCGCGCTCCAGCCGCTTGGCGGCCTGGTCGATGGCGCTCTCGCTTGCAGGATCACGGAACATTCAGGACTCCAGAGGTGTGACCGTTAATCTATAGACTGCGCCGGGCGCGGCCCGAAAGCGGCGCATTTCTTGACCGCCGCCCCGGTGCATGCGACCCCGCCAGCCTCTGCCCCCGCCCGATGACCTTTAAGACTTCCCGGAACGCCCATGCCCGCACAGCTCCAGACCATGGCCGACGCCATCCGTGTCCTTTCCATGGACGCCGTCCACCGCGCCAAGTCGGGGCACCAGGGGATGCCCATGGGCATGGCCGACGTGGCCGCCGTCCTGTGGTCGAAGTTCCTGAAGTATGACGCCGCGGCGCCTGACTGGGCCGACCGCGACCGTTTCGTGCTCTCGGCCGGCCACGGCTCGATGCTGATCTATTCGCTCCTGCACCTGACCGGGTTCGAAGACGTCACCATGGAAGAGATCCAGAACTTCCGTCAGTGGGGCTCCAAGACCGCCGGCCACCCCGAATACGGCCATACCCCGGGCGTCGAGACCACCACCGGCCCCCTGGGCCAGGGCCTGGCCACCGCCGTGGGCATGGCCATGGCCGAGCGTCACCTGGCCGGCCGGTTCGGCGATGACCTGGTGGACCACCGCACCTGGGTGGTGGCCGGCGACGGCTGCCTGATGGAGGGCGTCAGCCAGGAGGCCATCTCCATGGCCGGGCGCTTCAAGCTGCACAAGCTGACCGTCCTGTTCGACGACAACAACACCACCATCGACGGCGAGGCGACCATCGCCGAGACCGGCGACCAGATGGCCCGCTTCAAGGCCGCCGGCTGGGCGGTGAAGGCCGTGGACGGCCACGACTTCGGCAAGATCGCCGCGGCCCTGCGTTGGGCCACCCGGCAGGACAAGCCGACCATGATCGCCTGCAAGACCAAGATTTCGAAGGGCGCCGGCCGCAAGGAAGGCGACCCCCACAGCCACGGCTACACCCTGTTCGACGACGAGATCGCCGATTCCCGCATGGCCATGGGCTGGAGCCACGAGCCCTTCGTCATCCCCGATGAGGTCTACAAGCCCTGGCGCGCGGCGGGCCGGAAGGGCCGCAAGGTCCGCAAGAGCTGGGAAAAGGCCCTGGGCGCCTCGCCGCTGAAAGCTGAATTCCAGCGGGCCATGGCCGGCGAACTGCCCGCTGAGGCCTTCGCGCGCCTGGACGCCCACATCGCCGAAATGGCCAAGAGCGCGCCGGCCAACGCCACGCGGGTCCATTCCGGCGCTGCGCTCGAGCAGCTGGTGCCCGCCATCCCGGAAATGGTCGGCGGCTCGGCCGACCTGACCGGCTCGAACAACACCTTCGTCAAGGGCACACCGGCCTTTGACGCGCCGGACTATGCCGGCCGCTACGTGCACTATGGCATCCGCGAGCACGGCATGGCCGCGGCCATGAACGGCATGGCCCTGCACGGGGGCGTCATCCCCTATTCCGGCACCTTCATGGTGTTCTCGGACTACAGCCGCCCGGCCATCCGACTGGGCGCCCTGATGGGCGTGCGGGTGATCCATGTGATGACCCATGACTCCATCGGCCTGGGCGAAGACGGCCCCACCCACCAGCCGGTGGAGCACCTGGCCTCCCTGCGGGCCATGCCGAACCTGAACGTCTATCGCCCGGCCGACGCGGTCGAGGCCGCCGAGTGCTGGAAGCTGGCCCTGTCGACGCCCACCACGCCCTCGATCATGGCCCTGTCGCGGCAGAAGGTCCCGGCCGCCCGGACCGAGCCTGCGGGCGAGAACCTGTCGGCCCGCGGCGCCTATGAGCTGCGCGCTGCCGACGGCGAGGCCAAGGCCACCCTCTTCGCCACTGGCTCTGAGGTCTCCATCGCGCTGGCGGCCCGCGACCTGCTGCAGACCCGCGGCGTGCCGACCCGGGTGGTCTCGGTTCCCTGCTGGGAGTTGTTCGCCGCCCAGACGCCGGAATACCGCGCCTCGGTGATCGGCAAGGCCCCGGTCCGCGCGGCGGTGGAAGCCGCCGTCAGCCTGGGCTGGGAGCGGTTCATCGGTGAGGACGGCGTCTTCATCGGCATGAGCGGCTTCGGCGCCAGCGCCCCCTATGAGCGGCTCTACAAGGAATTCGGCATCACCGCGCAGGCCGTGGCCGACGCCATCCAGGCCAAGGTCTAGGGGCCATGCGCCTGGGCACGCCGCTCTCGCCAAGCGCCCTGCGCGTCCTGCTGCTGGGCTCGGGCGAGCTTGGCAAGGAGGTGGCCGTCGAGCTGCAGCGGCTGGGCTGCGAGGTGATCGCCGTCGACCGCTACGCCGATGCGCCGGCCATGCAGGTGGCCCACCGCAGCCACGTCATCGCCATGACGGACGCTAAGGCCTTGCGCGGCGTGGTCGAGGCCGAACGGCCGCACCTGATCGTGCCCGAGATCGAGGCCATCGCCACCGACGAGCTGGCGGCCATCGAGGCTGCGGGCCTGGCCGTGGTGATCCCCACGGCGCGGGCCGCCCAGCTGACCATGAACCGCGAGGGCATTCGCCGCCTGGCCGCCGAAGAGCTTAGCCTAACCACATCGCCCTACGCCTTCGCCTCGACCGAGGCTGAGCTGGCCGCGGGCGCGGCAGATCGGAAGAGCACACGTCTGAACTCCAGTCACGTCGTAATCTCGTATGCCGTCTTCTGCTTGAAAAAAAACAAGTGCCACTCATACTGCCAAGACGAGATGCCAATACACCACCACCCGACTCCGCACAGTATCCTGCCAGCTGCCGGCTACCCGA